>NZ_DBFZUT010000087.1:0-16602 GCF_048519415.1 Faecousia sp.
TTCTGCATGAGACGGCGCAGCGTGCGTCAGCACGATGCGAGTGTGCGTAGCACACGGGATTCCTGATTAAATGTTTTAATCAGGAATCAGTATCAGAACTTTCCCCCGCCGCCGCCGAACGACGAGCCGCCGGAGCCGGAATGCGCGTCGCTTCCGCTGCGGTCGTTGTCCTTCGGGCGCGCCGTGCGCGTCGTGTTGGCATAGAGGAACAGATCGGACTGCTGCGTCAGGTGCAGGCTGTCCTGCACAACATAGCTGTTCGCAGCGGGCTGGCGGCGCACCGTCTTGTGCTTCGCTGCCATCACGCCGACCGTGATGCCGCCGATGAGCGCGCCGAACAGCAGGCAGGCCACGACCCACAGGAAGCCCGGCGCTTCAAACGGCTCGTCAGGCAGGTTCCCCGTGTCATAGGCCGAGCCGTTTCTCGCTTGGTTGACATAATCCTCACATTCCTCCGCGAATGTGGAAAATGCCGCGGCATATTCAGCGTTCGAGAGCTGGGGCAGGAAGCGGTCCACCATGGCCTCTCGCCCGGCGGGCGTGATGGCGGTGATGCCGAAGCCATGCGTGGCGATGTACCAGTCGCGCGTGTCCATGGCCACGAGCAGGAGCGCGCCGTCGCGGTCCTCGCCGAGGCCGTAGTTGTTGTACCAGAAGAAGTCCTCCGCGTAATTCCGCGGCGTTTCGCCGTCGAGCGAGTCGACGGTCACGATGACGATGTCGAACTGCAGCGCCTCGCTGCGGCTGTCGAGGTCGGCCAGCAGCGCTTCCGCGTCATCCGCCATCAGCAGGTCTGCGTTGTCCACCAGCCGGGGCAGATCCGCCGCTGCAGCGGGCAGGACCAGCAGCGCCAGCAGGGCAAGCAGCAGCGTGAGCAGGGTAAGCGTTCGTTTCATATCCGTGCCCTCCCTCAGTGCAGCAGCTGCCACAGGCACACAAGGCCATAGGCTGCCGCTGCCGCGATGCCGCTGACAAGGCTGAACCAGCGCCACTTCTTCCCCTTGTCCACGGGGAGGTCGCCGACGAATTTGCCGGTCTGGCCGTTCATGGCGAACGAGAACGTTTTGCCGTTCCACACGGTGTTCAGCAGCCACACGGGGTAGAGCGCATAGCGCACCCTGCCGTTTGCCAGGCGGACGGATGTGTTCTCGGGCACGACGGTGTGATAGCCCACGACGGTCGAGGCGAACACGGACTCCGTGCTCTTTTTCACACGCTCGTTCGCGCGGCCGATGCTGTCGTCTGCGTTCACATCATAGCGGTCGGCGAGATAGCCGGACAGGTAGGCCGTCTGAAAATCGACCGCGCTGGAGAAGTCAAACGGCTCGATGGATTCCATCAGGTCGTCCGGCATGCGGGATGAGCCGTCCACCGGGACGTGGGTGAAGCTGAGGTCGCCGCTGCGCAGGACGGCATAGTGCTGCGTCTCGGTGTAGTCATAGTCGCGGTCGCTCCAGGTGCGGATGCGCGTCGCGTGGTAGCGGATGTGGGCGTCGGCGTCGGCGTCAAACAGCCAGAACGGCACATACACGCCCTTGACCTCGGAGATGCGGTTCTCACTGCGGAACAGGTTCGGCAGCAGGCGCTTGCCCTTCATATGGTTGCGCAGGGCGGCCTCGGCCGCCTTTTTGTCGAGCTTGAAGGGAATGACGTAATCGGGCTTCAGGTCGCCGGACAGGCGGCCGGTCAGCACGATGGGATTGCCGCAGAACGGGCAGGCCGTCGCGGCGGTGCTCTCGTCGCACACCAGCTCGCCGCCGCAGCTCTTGCAGGTGTAAACGCCCATCTGCACGTCGTCCCACGGCTGCTGCGCCGCGTCCCAGTGCATGTCGTCCGCGGCGTCCTGCTTCAGCGCGTCGTCGTAGCCCTCGAGCGTCTCTACGTCGAAGGTCGTGTCGCAGTACGGGCACTTCATCTTCTGCAGGCCGCTGTCGAATTCCAGGCGGCCGCCGCAGCAGGGGCATTTGTACTGGATCGTTTCAGCCATGCGAGGTTCCCACCCTTTCGTCAGACCTGATCGTTGAAGTCAAAGGGATCGCCGCACTCGGGGCAGAATTTCGGCGGATGGCGCGGATCCTCCGGCTGCCAGCCGCACTTGTCGCAGCGGTACTGCGGCTCGTTCGCGGGCTTCTTCGCGCCGCAGTTCTGGCAGAACTTGCCCTGATTCACCGTGCCGCAGGCGCAGGTCCAGCCCTCGGCAGGGCGCGGCTTGCCGCAGGCAGAGCAGAATTTTCCGGTGTTCCTCTGGCCGCAGGTGCACGTCCAGCCGTTTGCGGCAGGCTGCGGCTTCTTTGCCCCGCAGCTCGGGCAGAAGTTGCCCGTCGCCGTTGCGCCGCAGCTGCATTTCCAGCCGTCTGCAGCCGGTGCAGCCGGTGCAGCCTTCTGCTGCTGGCCCATGGCATAAAGCTCCTGCGCATTGAGGCCGCCTGCCTGCTGGGCCATGCCCATGCCCATGAAGCCCATCATCGCGCCGTTCTTGTTCCCGGCGGCGGTCTTCATGGCCTCGGCCTGTGCACCCGTGAGCGTGGCAGCCGCCATGGACGGATCGCGCAGCATGGCCGTGCGCTGCGCCTGCTTGATGAGCTCTGCGTCCTCCTCGGGGAGGCTGATGGGGTTCATGGCAATGGAGACGACCTGCAGGCCGCGCAGCTCGCCCCACTTGCGAGAGAGCGTTTCGTTCATGAACGTCGAAAGCTCCTCGGCGTGGGCGGGCAGGGCGCTCGGGCGGACCTCCAGCTCGGAGATGCGGGCAAAGGCGGGCTGCAGCGCGCTGATGAACTCCGTCTTGAGCATGCCGTCGATCTCGGAGCGCTTGTAGTCGCCCTCGACATTGCCGCACACATGCGTGTAGAACAGCATGGGGTCGGAGATTTTGTAGGAATACACGCCGTTGCAGCGGACGGACACGTCGATATCCAGCCCGATGTTGCGGTCGACGACGCGGAAGGGGATCGGGGTGGCCGTGCCGAACTTGTTGTCCACGATCTCCTTGGTGTTGAAGTAGTAAACGCGCTGGTCCTTGCCCGTGTCTCCGCCGAAGGTGAAGCGGCGGCCTACGGTCTTGAACGTATCGAGCAGGCTCTTGCCGAATGAGCCGGTAAAGATGCTCGGCTCGGTCGAGGCGTCAAAGACGAACTGGCCCGGCTCGGCGCAGAATTCCACGACCTTGCCCTGCTCCACGATCATCATGCACTGTCCGTCCGCCACGGCAATGACGGAGCCGTTGGAGATGATGTTGTCGCTGCCCTTCGTGTTGGAGCTGCGCCCGGAGACGCGCTTTTGGCCCTTGACGGCCAGCACCTCCGGCGACAACGCGTCGCAGTAGAAAAATTCCTTCCATTGATCGGCGAGCGTGCCGCCGAGCGAGCCGGCGCCGGCTTTGATCAGACCCATAATATGCTCCCTTCCCTGCTGCAAGCAGATTTTTTTCCCATTATACCAGCTTTGACGGGAAAATGGTAGCCCTCGGCGCAGAGAATTTTGCGTGACAGGGGATGCGCAGGCGCATCGCAAGTCCATTTCGGTGTGCAAAAAAGCCTCGCAGAGTTCGCCGCCCGCAGGCGGACGATCCGTGCGAGCAGCGGACTGCGGCCCGATTGCCGGAAAAGCCTGAAGGGGATTTTCCGGCAGTAAAAAACAGGCCGCATTGCTGCGGCCTGTTCGGAAAATATGCAATTACTCAGCCTTCGGGCCTGCGGCGACCAGAGCCTTACCGGCCTCGTTGCCCTCGTACTTGACGAAGTTCTTGACGAAGCGGGAGGCCAGATCCTTTGCCTTCTCGTCCCACTGGGAAGCATCAGCATAGGTGTCGCGCGGATCGAGGATCTTCGGATCGACGCCGGGCAGCTCCGTGGGGACCTCGAAATTGAAGTACGGGATCTTCTTCGTGGGGGCGTTCAGGATCGCGCCGCTCAGGATGGCGTCGATGATGCCGCGGGTGTCCTTGATGGAGATGCGCTTGCCGGTGCCGTTCCAGCCGGTGTTGACCAGATAGGCCTTTGCGCCGCTCTTTTCCATCTTCTTGACGAGCTCTTCGGCGTACTTCGTCGGATGCAGCTCGAGGAAGGCCTGGCCGAAGCAGGCGGAGAACGTCGGGGTCGGCTCGGTGATGCCGCGCTCGGTGCCGGCCAGCTTCGCGGTGAAGCCGGAGAGGAAGTAGTACTTCGTCTGCTCCGGGGTCAGGACGGAAACGGGAGGCAGAACGCCGAAGGCATCTGCGGACAGGAAGATGACGTTCTTCGCAGCGGGCGCAGAGGAGATCGGGCGGACAATGTTCTGAATGTGGTTGATCGGGTAGGAGACGCGGGTGTTCTCGGTGACGGACTTGTCGGCAAAGTCGATCTTGCCGTTCTCGTCGAGCGTGACGTTCTCGAGCAGGGCGTTGCGCTTGATGGCGTTGTAGATGTCGGGCTCGGAATCCTTGTCAAGGTTGATGACCTTGGCGTAGCAGCCGCCCTCGAAGTTGAACACGCCGTTGTCGTCCCAGCCGTGCTCGTCGTCGCCGATGAGAAGGCGCTTCGGATCGGTGGACAGCGTGGTCTTGCCGGTGCCGGACAGGCCGAAGAAGATGGCGGTGTTCTCGCCGTTCATGTCGGTGTTGGCGGAGCAGTGCATGGAGGCCAGGCCCTTGAGCGGCAGGTAGTAGTTCATCATGGAGAACATGCCCTTCTTCATCTCGCCGCCGTACCAGGTGTTGATGATGACCTGCTCACGGGAGGTGATGTTGAAGGCCACGCAGGTCTCGGAGTTCAGACCGAGCTCCTTGTAGTTTTCGACCTTCGCCTTGGAGGCGTTGTAGACGACAAAGTCCGGCTTGAAGTTCTTCAGCTCTTCCTCCGTCGGCTTGATGAACATGTTGGTGACGAAGTGGGCCTGCCATGCGACCTCGACGATGAAGCGGATGGCCATACGGGTGTCCTTGTTCGCGCCGCAGAATGCGTCGACGACGAACAGGCGCTTGCTGCCCAGCTCCTTCAGAGCGATGTCCTTGACAGCCTTCCAGGTCTCTTCGGTCATGGGATGGTTGTCGTTCTTGTAGGCGTCGGACGTCCACCACACGGTGTCCTTGGAGTTCTCGTCCACGACGATGTACTTGTCTTTGGGGGAACGGCCGGTGTAGATACCGGTCATAACGTTCACGGCACCCAGCTCGCTGACCTGGCCCTTTTCGTAGCCGGTGAGCTCGGGCTTGGTCTCTTCCGCGAAGAGCATCTCGTAGGAAGGATTGTGCACGATCTCGGTGGTGCCGGTGATCCCATACTGCTTCAGATCGATTTCAGCCATTTTGGATTACCTCTTTCTTTGAACTGTCCGGCTGCCGGAGCAGCCGCTAAATTACTTCTGCACTACGTTTCCCGTAGTTTCGCATCTATATATTACGATTTTTTTCGGACAAAATCAATCCTTTTTTATCGTTTTGCAAAAAGTTCATAATTTTGCCGAAAAAGGACGGCAGAACGCCATTGTAGGGTCGGGGCATGCCCCGACCGGCGATACACTTGCAGTCCGTACAAGCCGCCGTTAAAATGGCACGCACCGATTGCGTCTGTAGCGGCGCTCAGTGAGCGCCTAAGGCAGTTGCAGGTATTGCGGTAGTAATTCGGCGGCGCGATGCCTACAAGTTTGTCATTGCGAGGCCCCGAAGGGGACGTGGCAATCTCGCAGAACATGGTCGGATAACAAGGCATTCCCGGCGAAATCGTAACTGCCTTCCCGAGATTGCCACGTCGGCTGCGCCTCCTCGCAATGACAAACCTGAAAGCCTGTACGCTCGACGGACTCCCCGGTAATCTGCAACTGCCCAAGGCGCTCACTGAGCGCCGCTACATTTTTCTCTCGCGCAGCGGCCTTGTGCAACGAGCGCCGCTACAGACGCAATTGGTTTTTACGTTTTTATCGGTGGCCTGTACGAATCGACAGTGCAGCGCCGGGAGGGACATGTTCCTCCCCTACAACGCCCGGCTGGCGGCCGTGCCGAAAAATTCCCCGGAGCATGTGCTCCGGGGAACGGCTTCTTTCAGTCGCGGACCTTCGTGTCGATCTCCGCACGGCACTTCGTGCGGAAATCGTCTACGCTCATGGCGCCGAGATCCACACCGGCACGCGTGCGGACGGACACGGTCTGGTTCTCCATGTCGCGGTCGCCGACGACGAGCATATACGGGATCTTCTGCATCTGGGCCTCGCGGATCTTGTAGCCGAGCTTCTCGCTGCGGTAGTCAGACTCGGCACGGATGCCCGCGTCGCGCAGACGGTCGACGATCTCCTGCGCATAGTCGTGCGCGCGGTCGGTGATCGGCAGAACGCGGACCTGCGTCGGCATCATCCACAGCGGCAGCGCGCCTGCGTACTTCTCGATGAGGTAGGCCAGCGTGCGCTCGTAGCAGCCGAGGCTCGTGCGGTGAATGATATAGGGACGGACCTTCTGGCCGTTCTGGTCGGTGTACTCCATGCCGAAGCGCTCGGCCAGCAGCATGTCGATCTGGATGGTGACGAGGGTGTCCTCCTTGCCGAAGACGTTCTTATACTGGATGTCGAGCTTCGGACCGTAGAACGCGGCTTCGTCGAAGCCAACGGTGTACTTCACGCCGAGGTCGTCGAGAATGCGCCCCATGATCTCCTGTGCCTCGTTCCACTGCTCGGCCGTGCCCTCATATTTATTGTTGGGGTTCGCGGGATCCCACTGCGAGAAGCGGAACGTGCAGTCCTCGAGCAGGCCGACGGTACCGAGGCAGTACTTGGCAAGATCGAGGCAGTGCTTGAACTCCTCCTCCAGCTGATCCGGGCGCAGCACGATGTGGCCCTCGGAGATCGTGAACTGGCGCACGCGGATGAGGCCGTGCATTTCGCCGGAGTCCTCGTTGCGGAACAGCGTGGACGTCTCGCCGAGGCGCATCGGCAGGTCGCGGTAGGAGCGGGCGCGGTTCAGGTAGACCTGATACTGGAACGGGCAGGTCATCGGGCGCAGAGCGAAGCATTCCTTCGTCTCGTCGTGCGGGTCGCCGAGGACGAACATGCCGTCGAGGTAGTGGTCCCAGTGGCCGGAGATCTTATACAGCTCGCGCTTGGCCAGCAGCGGCGTCTTCGTCAGCAGGTAGCCGCGCTTTTCCTCCTCGTCCTCGACCCAGCGCTGCAGCGTCTGGATGACGCGCGCGCCCTTCGGCAGCAGGATGGGCAGGCCCTGACCGATAACGTCGACGGTCGTGAAGTATTCCAGCTCACGGCCGAGCTTGTTGTGGTCGCGCCTGCGGGCCTCCTCCTGCTTCTGCAGGTATTCGTCCAGCTCCTCCTTCTTCGGGAAGGCAATGCCGTAGATGCGCTGGAGCATCTTGCGCTTCGAATCGCCGCGCCAGTAAGCGCCGCAGCACTGCGTCAGCTTGAAGGCGTTTGCCTTGATGCGGCCGGTGCTGTCCAGATGCGGGCCTGCGCACAGGTCCGTGAACTCACCCTGCGTGTAGAACGAGATGACGGCATCCTCAGGCAGGTCGTTGATGAGCTCGACCTTATACGGCTCACCGAGCGACTCCATATAGGCCACGGCCTCGGCGCGCGGCTTCTCGCTGCGGACGAGGGGGAGCTTTTCCTTGCAGATCTTCTTCATCTCGGCCTCGATGGCGTCGAGGTGCTCCTGCGTGAAGCTGAAGTCTGCATCAAAATCGTAGTACCAGCCGCTGTCGATGGACGGGCCGATGGCCAGCTTGACCTGCGGATACAGGCGCTTGACGGCCTGCGCCATCACATGGGAGCAGGTGTGCCAGTACGTCTTGCGATAGGCCTCGTTTTCAAACGTGTACAGATTTTCTTCGGACATGGTGTTTCCTCCTTCATTCTGAGGGGCAATAAGGGAACCTCTGTATAAAATCAACTGCGGTGCCTGCCAGATCTTTTTCGCCAATCCATCGGTTCGGAAAACTTGAAATACATACCAGTATTCCGGCGTTTTCCAAACCTTGGCTTGACAAAAAATATCTTGCCATTCACGCTTGTTGATTTTATCAGAGGTTCAAAAAAATCACCCCTGATCCAATCAGGGGTGAGATACAGATCCTGTATTCCACGGTTCCACCCTGCTTGCAGCGCATGGCGCTGCCGCTCGTTGGCGCGGTAACGGGCGCACCCGGCTCAGCCTACTGGAAGTTCAGCGGAGCGGCTCGGAAGCGGTTCGGCGGCAGGCGGGTGCAGGAGCTTTCACCAACCGCTCCCTCTCTGGGCAACCGGGCCTGTTCCGGTCTTCGTCACAGCCTCTTTGATATCGCCAATATAGCACGTTTGCCCGGCCGTGTCAAGCGGTGCGGGCAAAGTTTTTTGCCTGCGGCGGGGAGGTTGCGTTTTGTGGCCGTTATGTTAACCGTTTTGTAATCCTTTCACAATATCTTGTGCCTCCGCGCGCCGTGTATGCGGATATTTAGTCCGCCGGAAAACGGAAATAATAGCATAAAAAGTTTGACAAAAACAGGAAAATAAGAAAAAAGCTTGACAAATCGTGAAAGAATGTTATAATTGCGCGGTAGTTACAATATAGTAACAATAGTTGCAGCCCGCAAACAAAACCCGCCGCTGCAGCGAAAATTCTCAGAAATTGGAGGAGGCAAGCATGCAAAGAAGCACACAACATCCGCGCCGCCGGGCGTGGCTGCGGCGGCTCATCGTCGTCGCGGTGCTGGCCGCCGCTGTCGGCGCGCTGCTTTCGCAGACCGTCTTTGCCCAGACCAGCTATATTATCACGGACGGCGACCGCGTCACCGTCCACCGCTCCTACAGCTCCGATCCCTATGAGGTGCTCACCGAGGCGGGCATCGAGCTCGAGGAGGAGGATACCTATGAGACCGGCTATGCCGACGGCATGAATCAGATCACCGTCCGCCGCATGCAGATGGTCACGGTCATCAACCGCGGCGCGCAGAGCGTCATCGGCACCTACGGCGAAACGACCGGCTCCCTGCTGGCCCGCATGGGCATCACGCCGGGCGCGGGCGACACGCTCTCGTGCAGCAGCGAGACGCAGACCTACGACGGCATGACCATTGAGCTCGTGCACACGGAGACGCGCATCGAGGAGGAGGACACGACCGTTCCCTACCCCGTCAATTATTATGAGGACCCCGATCTCGAGCCGGATGCCGAGATTGTCCTCGTGGCCGGGCAGAACGGCCTGACCCACGTCAAGAGCGAGGTCACCTACCGCAACGGCAAGGAGGTCTCCCGCACCGTCGTGCAGGAGACGGTCCAAACGAAGCCCGTCACCCAGCTCGTCATCCGCGGCGTTGACCGCACCATCATGGAGCAGCCCGCCGATCCGGAGCCTGCGGAGCAGGCAGCCCCTGCCGCCTCGTCCGGCACGGCCTCCGGCAGCTCCTCGTCCGGCTCGTCGTCCTCCGGCGGCTCACGCTATGACGGCTCCGCCGAGACGAGCGGCAACGTCATCATGACGTCCTCCGGCGAGAGCTACACCTACGTCGATGTGATGACCTGCTCCGCCACGGCCTACACCTGCGAGGGCTATGTCGGCCACACCTATTCCGGCACGCTGGCCCGCGTGGGCGCCATCGCGGTCGACCCGACCGTCATCCCGCTCGGTACGAAGATGTATGTCGTTTCAAACGACGGCCAGTATGTCTATGGCTACTGCGTGGCCGAGGACATCGGCGGCGGCATCAAGGGCAATAAGATCGACCTGTATTTTGACACCTATGCCGAGTGCTGGGACTTCGGCGTGCGCATGTGCACCGTCTATATCCTGGGCTGAATGAAATAGAGAAGGACCGGACTGCACGTCCGGCCCTTTTTATAATGTAATATGGCGTGAAGCTCTCGGGTTTGTCATTGCGAGGGCGCTTTGCGCCCGTGGCAATCTCGGGAAGGCACTGACGCCCCGTACCGGCCACCGTGAAAACGGTATGCACCGATTGCGTCTGTAGCGGCGCTCAGTGAGCGCCATGCAGGCTGGCAATATTGGTGGCATGAGTTCAATGGCGCAATGCTCCCAGATTTGTCATTGCGAGGCCCCAACGGGGCCGTGGCGCCCTGAGCGCGAAGCGCGAGGAAGTGCCCTTGGGGTGCAATCTCAGCAGCACTCGGCCGGATCACAAGGCACTCCCGGCGAAAACGGAACTGCCTGCACGAGATTCCCACGTCGCTTCGCTCCTCGGAGTGACAAATCGGGAGCCATCGTCATTTTAATGACAGCCTGTTCATTTCGGCAGCACTGCGCCGGGCCCGGCTGTCCGCTCCCCTACAACGCATAATTGGCGGCCCTGCGCATCCCCCGCATTGACGCGCGTGGTACAATAAAATAAAAATACCATGCCATGGAGGGGACCGATGGATCAGTTCACTGCGCAGTATCATCTGCCCGGGCTGTTTGAATTTTATGCGCTCTACCGCCTGTTTCTGCCGCTGTTTTTTGAGCACCGGGAGTATTTTTATGACTGGTGCGGCATTGGCTCGATCTACGGCGCGCCGGAGGGCTGCCTCTGGGGCGGCGGGCGCGTCAGCTGCGGCGACTGCGACCCGCGCGACGCGCTTGCCCTGCTGCGGGACTACGGTATCTCCGCCCGCCTGACGTTCAGCAATTCCCTGCTGCGGCCGGAGCACCTGGCCGACCCGCGCTGCAATGCGCTGTGCCGCCTGTTCGAATCGAGCGGAGAAAACGGAATCATTGTCCATTCCGACCTGCTGGTGGATCACCTGCGGCAGCGTTATCCGGGGCTGTACCTCGTTTCGTCCACGACAAAGGTCCTGACGGACTTCGCTGCGTTCCGTCAGGAGCTGGCGCGGCCGGAGTTTCGGTATGTCGTGCCGGATTTCCGCCTGAATCCGGCGCTGGAGCAGCTGCGTGCCCTCTCGCCGCAGGAGAAGGCGAAGGTCGAATTCCTGTGCAACGAATGCTGCCGCTTCGGCTGCCCGGACCGCCGCGCGTGTTATGAGGCCGTCAGCCGCAAGAACCTCGGCGAGCCCGGCCCGGAGCACCGCTGCACCGCGCCGGACGCCGCGCAGGGCTACCGCTTCTCCAGAGCAATGGAAAATCCCGGCTTCCTCAGCACCGGTGACATCCGGGATATCCGCCTGCCGCTGGGCTTTTCCGAGTTCAAGTTCGAGGGCCGCGGCCTCGGCAGCGCGATGGCACTGGAGTTTCTCCTGTATTACATGACAAAGCCGGAGTATCAGATCCATGTCCGTGAGGCCATTTACCTCGATGCCATGCTGGACCTGTTCTGAGGATCAGCAGCGCGTTGTAGGGGAGCGGACAGCCGGGCCCGGCGCTACACTGCCGATACGTACAGGTTGGCGATAAAACGGTAATAGCCCCCGACTTGTCATTGCGAGGAGGCCGCAGGCCGACGTGGCAATCTCGCAGTACCATGTTGGATATCACGAAAGCTCCGGCGAAAACGTAACTGCCTTCCCGAGATTGCACTCCAAGGGCACTTCCTCGCGCTTCGCGCTCAGGGCGCCATGTAGGCTGGCAATATTGGTGGCATGAGTTCAATGGCGCAATGCTCCCAGATTTGTCATTGCGAGGCCCCAACGGGGCCGTGGCAATCTCAGCAGCACTCGGCCGGATCACAAGGCACTCCCGGCGAAAACGGAACTGCCTGCACGAGATTCCCACGTCGCTTCGCTCCTCGCAATGACAAATCGGGGGCCATCCTCATTTTAACGGTGACCTGTACAAATCGGCAGCAATGCGCCGGGCCGGGAACGCCCCGCCTCCGCGATTTCCATTCCATAATCATTATTTCTCGCCGTCCAGCGTCAGCCTTCGAATCTCCGTGCCCTGATAGTAGTGCAGCAGAATCTCATCAAAGCGCCTGCCCGCCTGCGCCATGGCCTCCGCGCCGTACTGGCTCAGGCCGACGCGGTGGCCGAAGCCGTGCGTCGTGACCGTCACGCCGTCCTCCTGCGGAGAAAACTCGATGTCCGTCGAGCGCAGGCCGAGCAGGCGGCGCAGCTCCGTACCCGTGAATGACGCGCCGCCCAGCTCCAGCGTCCCGATGCCGCCGCCCGCCGTATAGCGGACGGTCCCAAACCAGGTCTCCGGCGTACCGGAAAGGTCGGCGTCCGGCCGCGCGGGCGTGATGCGGTCCCGGAATTCTTCCGCCGTGAACGTCAGCGTCTCCGTTTCGCGCGGCGCGTCCTCCTCGCCGGGGCTGGGAACGGACTGCAGATATGGAATTTCACCGCCCCAGACGGCAACGGCCGCCTCCGTCCGCCCGCCGGAGCAGGAAAAATACGTCGCGTCGATGAGCTGCCCGTCATAGACGACGGCAAGCCCGTCCGTTTCCGTCACGGCCGCCTCCGCCGCCGCGTGCTCCGGCCACTGCTCCGGGGCGCACCAGCCCTGGCAGCAGGCGGCGCTGGCGCAGACGTCGGCCTCCGCGTGCTTGCCCGCCCCGGCCTGCCGCAGGGCGAATGTCCGCGCGGCACAGGCCTGCGCCTTGAGCGCCTCGGCCGCAAAGCCGGACGGCACCTCCGCCAGCAGCACGCAGACAAGGTAGTCGTGCAGCGCCTGCTCACGCACGGTCCCGTCCACAAGCACGCGCAGCGTCACAGCCTCGTCGAACGGCTCGTCCGCAGGCTCTGCGGGCGCGGTCTCCGCCTCCGTCGCGGCGAGCGTCTCGGCCCTCCCGTGCGGCAGAAGCTGCTTCGGCAGCAGCGGCAGCGCCAGCAGCATCACGGCCGCGCCGAGCACGGCGCAGCCAAGGGCGGCGAAAAATTTCCGGATCATAGCTTGCTCCTTTCCCCGCGCAGGGCGCGGCGTTCGAAAACCCGCACTTGACGTGGAGCGCACGGGCTGGTACAATTAGGGATAAATATACGACTATACGACAGGCAAGGAGGCGATTCCCGTGGTCGATGAGCGCTTTGACGAGCTCCTTCACACTCTATGCGCGGATTACCGCGTTCATAACAACCTGAATCTCGAGGCGCGGACGAACAGCAACATCAAGCGCGGCCTGCGCAACGACGACGGCACCGGCGTCATGGTCGGCTGCACGGCCGTCGGCAATGTCCTCGGCTATACCATCGAGGACGGCGAGCGCGTACCCATGCCCGGCCGCCTGATCTATCGCGGCTACGACCTGTCCGACCTGGTGGACGGCTACATCCGCGAGCAGCGCTTCGGCTTTCCGGAGGTCGCGTACCTGCTGCTCTTCGGCCACCTGCCCGATCAGGAGCAGTACGACATGTTCAAGCGTCTGCTGCATGATTTTACGGATCTGCCGCAGAATTTTACAGAGGACATGATCCTGAAAAATCCGAGCCACAACGTCATGAACAAGCTCGGGCGGTCCGTCCTTGCCCTGTATTCCTGCGACCCGGACCCGGACAGCCTGAGTGTCGAGAATATGATGCGCCAGTCCATCGAGCTCATTGCGCGCTTCCCGGTCATCGCGGCCTATGCCTATGTTGTAAAGCGGCATTATTTTGACAACGACAGCCTCTATCTCCACCGGCCGGAGCCGGAGCTGTCCACGGCGGAGAACTTCCTGCGCATGATCCGCCCGGACAAGCACTTCACCCAAGAGGAGGCGCGGCTGCTCGACCTGTGCCTTGTGTGCCATGCGGAGCACGGCGGCGGCAATAACTCCACGTTCACCTGCCGCTCCGTCTCGTCCACGGGGACGGACACCTATTCCGCCATCGCCGCGGCCGTCGCCTCGCTGAAGGGTCCGAAGCACGGCGGCGCGAACCGGCAGGTGCTGGCGCAGTTCTCCCTCATCAAGCAGACCGTCCGCGACTGGAAGGACGATGACGCCGTGGCCGACTGCGTCGGCCGCATCCTGCGCCGCGAGCTTGGCGACGGCAGCGGCCTCATTTACGGCATGGGACACGCGGTCTATACCCTGTCCGATCCGCGCACCGTCATCCTGCGGCAGAGCGCCCGCACGCTGGCCGCCCAGCGCGGCATGCTCGACGAGCTGGAGCTGATGGAGGCGGTCGAGCGTGTGACGCCGCGCATGTTTGCCGAGATCACGGGGCATGAAAAGGTCATGTGCGCCAATGTGGATATGTATTCCGGCCTCATTTATCAGATGCTGGATATCCCGCCTGACCTCTTTACGCCGCTGTTCGCCGTCGCGCGCATCACGGGCTGGTGCGCTCACCGCATGGAGGAGGTCCTCACCGGCGGCCGCCTGTACCGTCCGGCCTACAAATCGCTCACCCGCCACAGGGAGTATATCCCCATGGCTGCCAGAACATACCGGAAAAATCCGCTTCCCGCCGAAAAAAGGGATTGACAAGCCATTGCCGCCGTGCTATAATATGCGAGCAGTCCGAAATTCCGGACGGTATATATCGTATGCGCGAGTGGTGGAATTGGCAGACTCGCTAGATTCAGGTTCTAGTGTCCACTCCGGACGTGCGGGTTCAAGTCCCGCCTCGCGCACCAGAAAAAACCGGTTGTCCAGCGGACAACCGGTTTTTTTCAACGAAATAAATCCTGTCGGATTTGTGAAATGCGCTTCGCGCGTGAAATATGGCTTCGCCAAGTGAAATGCCTGCGGGCGTAAGTGGATTTATTTCATATCACTTGATGCGCCAGCATCAAATTTCACGCATCACATCCGGAGGATAGATCACTTTCGGACAGGACTTCCCTGGATGCAAAATATACTAAATATTATGTATAAGGACGATGAACCCATAACGCAAATTGGGAATTCATCCCTAATACATTTGACCGGATGCTTTTTGAACGAAATAAATCCTGCCGGATTTGTGCATGCACTTCGCGCGAAATGTGCCTGCGGGTGTGCGTAGATTATTATTTGATCCAATATATAGTGAGGAGGACTCGCCATGAAGAAACGCCTGCTGCTTCTGCTCCTTCCCGTGCTCGCACTGATCCTGGAGGCCCTGCCCTATGGTGCGGTGCTGCAGTTTGCGCGCCCGGACGCCGCGCCGGTCCGGGAGCTGTATTCCTATTTTGACCTCACGCCGTTCGGCTATGCGAATTTTGCGCCGCTCTTTACGGCACTTGGCACCTGTGTCCTGCTGGTCCTGCTGGCGCTGTACGCCGCGACCGGAAAGCGGGGACTTGCAGCCGCAGCGCGGATCGCAGCGGGCGTCTGCGCCCTCGTCTCGCTCGGTCCGCTCCTGCTGGGCATCCGGAATTATTCCGTTACCGGTGCGCTCATCACGGCCTCCCTGCTGGCGGAATGCCTCTGGCTGGGCCGCGTATGGAGACCGAAGAAAGAAAACCCCTAAAACGTCCCGCCGGGGACGAAGAAAACCGAACAAGCCCCCTTTGCCAATGCGGCGAAGGGGGCTTGCTTTGTGCCATGGAGAGAATACAATGAACTTTGTGCCTGTACGCCGCTCCGGACAAAACACGTTGCAAAATCCACGCTTCTGTGGTACGATGAACGCAGAGATCAACAAACGGAGGGACCGATTATGGCAAAGGAGCAGCGCTTTGAGCGCGTTTACACACAGGGAGCATTGCAGATCACCGAGATCTGGGTCGACAAGGAGACAGGCGTGAACGATCTCTTCCACGCCAGCGGCAATGCGGGCGGCCTGACGCCGCTGCTCGACCGCGACGGCAAGCCGGTCGTCTCCCCGCTGATGAACCGCTGATGCGCTATTTTATCCCGGCGTCGGAGCGGCAGGGGAGCTGCTATTTTGAGTTCCAGCCGGGGCGCTGGCGCGGGCGGTGTTGGCTACCCGGCTCCATCCTGCTCGCAGACGAGCGGTGGGAGGCACTGCGCCTGACGGAGCTGTTCGGCGGCGTCCTGCCGGAGTTTGACTATTTCGGCGTCACGCCCGTCTCCCCCGGGCAGTGGGAGCGCATCGCGGCGCGCAGCCGGGACGATGCAGACTGGCGGGCCGTCATCGACGAGGCCGCGCCGTGGGCAGAGGCCAGCTTTGCGCGGCACGGCGTCATCAGCATTCTGGGCCTGTGAATGGGGGCGCGGCTGTGAAGTACCTTGGCGTCACGCTGCGACACGCCCGTCCTCTTCCTCCACGGCGAGGACGACCGCTTCGTCCCCTGCGCCATGGGGCGGGAGAACTGTGCCTGCTGCCGCGCCGCAGATAAGACCCTGCTGACCTTTCCCGCCGCCGGGCACGGCATGAGCTATATGGCCGACCGGGAAAGATACCTCGCGGCCGTTATGGATTTCCTGGGGAGGGTGCTTGGAGAAGAATATGGAACAAAAACGACTCACACTTTCGGAATATGACGCCATCGTTGCCTTTGACCGGCTGTGCTTCCCGCAGGATCACTGGACGGAGGAGGACTGGCGGGAGCTGCTGGCGGACGAGCGGGCGGTCTATCTGGCCCTGCTGGACGATGGGCGCATCGTTGGCGACGTGTTCGTCTACAACTGGCAGGGCGAGCGGGACTACGGCAAGATCATGAACCTCGCGGTCCACCCGGCGTACCGCGGGCGCAGGCTGGCGGCGGGACTTCTGCGCGCGGCGACGGAGCTGCTGCAGGCGGCCGGGCTGCCGCGGATCTGCGGCGAGACGCGTCTCTCGAATGAGGCCATGCGCCGCACATTCGCCGCCTGCGGCTACCGGCTGACCCGCATCGAGGAGGCCTACTACGATCACCCGCCGGAAAGCGCCTGCAAGTATGAAAGACAATTTGAA
>NZ_DBFZUT010000088.1:0-14588 GCF_048519415.1 Faecousia sp.
AGCAAAGGAAATTCTACTTTGAAAAATGGCCTGTTATAAATAATCTGAATGGGTATTTGTATCAATTTTTCGCTGCGTCAGGCGACTTTTCTGATTATCAATGCTGCGATGATATGTTCGAATTTTTGTATTCCAGGGAACACCCTGCGCAAAGCTTTTATCCGGGCTGGCTTGGAGAAGAGAACAGCGCGGAGGATTGCTGCACGATCAAGGTAAAACCGGAATACAGGGAGGACTTTGCAGCATTTCTGCTATGGCTGCTGCAAAGCTCCCCCATCAAGCAGATATTATTCCTATGCGTCGGCGAAATGTGGCCCGCACCTAGGACGCCGATCATCGGAACACTGCCATTTAGGTCATTTTCTGAGCAAATAGCATCCGTCGGGGTACTATCTGATGTATGCTATTATATTTGCTTATAATGCGTAGAGAGAATCTCCTCTTTGAAATTGCTGCGTATCAACCGGGGCTGCCGTCCTGTGCGGCAGCCTCGCATCGACCAATCCATCTGAGGGGATAAAGCTGTAGCTTTGAACAGGTCTAGCACGAGCTGCTCGAAAGCCCCATCAAGGTCTATAACTTCCAGGTTGCGGATTATCATACCTATTATGTATCCGATAATGGGGTGCTGGTGCATAACAAATGTGGAGGCGAAACAGCGGCTGCAAGGCGAGGCCGTCAAATGCACAAAGAGTGGGATTATGGCTCTGGCGTTATAAAAGAGAAGGTCATCGGAAAAGGTGCACGTGTTGATGGGATAGACTATGTAAATCGTATTGTATATGAACTGAAGCCTAATAATCCTCGCGCTGTTCGTCGAGGGTTGGCCCAGTTGGATAGGTATTTAAATATTCTCGGAGCAGAAGATTGGGCTGGTGTGCTTGTCCTTTACGATTAACGATGAGGTGTTAATTATGACAAAGAATGAATTTATAGAGGCAATACGGAGTCCGCTTAAGAAAGAGGGATTTCGAAAGGTTGGCCAATACTGGTATAAAAGAAATAATGATATAATTTACTGTATTAACGTGCAAGGATCACAGTGGGATAGAAATGACTACTACTTCGAAATTGGTGTTGCGGAGCACAAAGAAAACTGTACTACCCCGACACTTTTACACTGGCTTTCTTGTCACCGCTGTGAAGGCAATTCAGGGGAGAGAAATGTATTACCAAGTGAAGCTTTGAAATGCGTTTCTAATACTTTTCGAGACATTAATTGTTTGGCTGAGCTTGAAAAATTCCTACAAGATCATCATGCAACGAAAGTCGCAAATCAGTATTGGTTTTGAGCCGTTGAAACCTATATCAACGAGACGACAGAGCTGACGCACATTTTCGTGGGCAGCGAGGAAATTGTCTATAGTTTGGTATTCAAACTTTTTAATTCCCCAGCCCTTGGGCTTCGCACAATTAGAGTGTCCACTTTATGGGGTACATTTTAGCGAAAAAGGCAATGATTTAACGAATACCCTAAAAATTCAACGAATACCCATAAATTTAACGCTTGCTTTGGCCAAAGTCACCACAAAAACCGTAAAACGCACAAAACCCCGCCGCAGAATTGCTCTGCGGCGGGGTTCACTTATGCGCTGAAACAGCCGAAATGCCTGATTTCAAACGGTTTTTGGGCATAGAAAAAGTCCACCATAATTCTATCAAAATTACGGTGGACTTATGGTCCGAGTGACTGGATTCGAACCAGCGGCCTCTTGAACCCCATTCAAGCGCGATACCAAACTTCGCTACACCCGGATTTCATTTTGCCTAGATATCATAGCACATCCGGACGAAATTTGCAAGCACTATTTTGGCTTTTTTCGGATTTTTCGCGGGGACGGTCAGACGACGGCAGCGGGCTGCGGGTCGGCGGGCCGGGCATTCAGATTTTTGCGCGCGGTGGAGAGCATGAGCTTGATGCGATTGAGCTGGTTGACCTCGGAAGCGCCGGGGTCATAGTCCACGGCGACGATATTGGCCTCGGGATAGGCGCGGCGCAGGGACTTGATGACACCCTTGCCGACGACGTGATTCGGTAGGCAGGCGAAGGGCTGGATGCAGACGATGTTCGGCACGCCGCTGCGGATGAGCTCGACCATTTCGCCGGTGAGGAACCAACCCTCGCCGTACTGGTTGCCAAGGGAGAGGAAGGGCTTTGCCAGCTCGGCGACGTCCGCGATCTCCATAGGCGGTTCAAAGCGGCGGCTGGCCTGGAGCGCGTCGAGCACCGGGCGGCGCAGATAACGAATGGCCTTGACGCCGAGCTGGCCGACAAGCGCACCGCCCAGACTCCCGCCGAGGAACTCGTGCTTGTAGCCGCCGTTGTAGACGCAGTAATTCATGAAGTCCATGAGGTCCGGCACGACGGCCTCCGCCCCCTCGCGCTCGAGCAGGTCGACGAGGTGGTTGTTGGCAAGCGGCATATACTTGACGAGGATCTCGCCAACGACGCCGATGCGCGGCTTGCGGAGCGTCTCATCCAGCGGGAGCGCATCGAAATCCTCGACGATCTCGCGGCAGAGGCGGCGGTAGTCCCGCCCGGCGTGACTGCCGGTGAGCGAGGCGACGCAGCGGTCGCGCCATTTGGCGTGCAGGGCGTTCGCGCTGCCGGGGACTTTTTCATACGGCCGCACGCGGTACAGGCAGCGCATGAGCAGGTCGCCGTAGACGAGCGAGCGGAACGCATCCATCAGCAGGCCGGGAGAGGCGCGGAAGCCCGGATTCTTTTCCATGCCGTTGGCATTGATGGAGATGACGGGGATATGGCCGAGCCCGGCCTTTTCCAGCGCGCGGCGAATGAAGCCGACATAGTTGCTGGCGCGGCAGCAGCCGCCGGTCTGCGTCATGGCGACGGCGAGATGATCTGTGTCGTATTTTCCGGACAGAATGGCGCTCATGATCTGGCCGACGACCGTGATGGAGGGGAAGCAGGCGTCGTTATTGACGTATTTCAGGCCCGTGTCGATGGCGCTGCGGTTGTCGTTGCCGAGAATTTCGATGTGATAGCCGTATTTGCGGAACGTCGGGCCGAGCAGATCGAAGTGGATGGGGGACATCTGCGGCGCGAGGATGGTCCAGTGCTCGCGGCGCATCTGCTCCGTGAAGACGGCACGCTCATAGCGGACGGGACCTGCCGTGGGGAGGATGCCCTGCCGGGCGCGCAGGTCCATGGCGGCGATGAGGCTGCGGATGCGGATGCGCGCCGCGCCGAGATTCGAGACCTCGTCGATCTTCAGAACGGTGTAGAGACGGTTGCTTTTCTCCAGAATTTCTGCGACCTGGTCGGCCGTGACGGCGTCGAGCCCGCAGCCGAAGGAGTTGAGCTGGACGAGCTCGAGCTCCGGCCGGGTGCGGACGAACTCCGCCGCCGTATAGAGGCGGGAGTGATAGACCCACTGGTCGTTTGCGCGCAGCGGCCGGGCAGGCGTGAAGTCGATGGGAAGAGAATCCTCGGTCAGCACGGCCAGATCGTAGGAGGCGATGAGCTCCGGGATGCCGTGATTGATCTCCGGATCGACGTGGTACGGGCGGCCCGCCAGCACGATGCCGCGGCCGTGATTCTGCTCGATCCACGCGAGCGCCGCCGCGCCCTGCGCGCGGATGTCGGCCTTTGCGTGCTGCTGCTCGAGCCATGCGGCATGGACGGCGGCACGGGTCTCCGAGGCGGAAATGCCCCACGTCTCTTTGCAGAAGTCAGCCAGGCGCTTCGCGGCGGTCTTCTCGTCCGTAAAGGCGAGGAAGGGGCGCAGATAGGTCACACCGTCCTCGCCGATGGCGTCGACGTTATTTTTAAGATTTTCGGGGTAGGAGACGACGATGGGACAGTTGAAGTGGTTCTGTGCGCCGGGCGTCTCCTGATGCTCATAGAACACGCACGGGTGGAAGATGGTCCTGACACCGTGGTCGATGAGCCACTGTACATGGCCGTGGGCCAGCTTCGCGGGATAGCACTCCGACTCTGAGGGGATGGACTCCATGCCCAGCTCATAGATCTTGCGCGTGGAGCGCGGCGAGAGCAGGACGGAAAAGCCGAGCTGGCGGAAGAATGTTGCCCAGAACGGGTAATTCTCATAGAGATTCAGCACGCGCGGGATGCCGATGCGGCCGCGCGGCGCGTCCTTCTCCGGCAGCGGGGGATAGTCGAACATGCGCTTGAGCTTATAGGCCATGACATTCGGCGCACGGTTCTCCTTCGGCGTGCCGCCGAGGCCCTTTTCGCAGCGGTTGCCGGTGACGTGGCGCTGGCCGTTCGAGAATTCATTGATGGTCAGCATGCAGCGGTTGCCGCAGCCGGAGCAGCGCGTGGCCTGCGTCGTATATTGCAGCTTCAGAATGTCCGCGATGGGGAGCATGGCCGATCGCTGCCCCGTCCAGCGGTCGCGGGCGATCAGGGCCGCGCCGAACGCGCCCATGATGCCTGCGATATCCGGGCAGGTGGCCTCGACGCCCGCGATGCGCTCAAAGGCGCGCAGCACGGCCTGATTGTAGAACGTGCCGCCCTGCACGACGATATGGCGGCCCATGTCGCGGGCATCGGCAAGCTTAATGACCTTATACAGCGCGTTTTTGATGACGGAGTAGGCGAGGCCAGCGGAGATATCCTGCACGGTCGCGCCCTCCTTCTGCGCCTGCTTGACGTTGGAGTTCATGAACACGGTGCAGCGCGTGCCAAGATCGATGGGATGGGCGGCGAACAGCGCCTCCTGCGCGAAAACCGCGGCGGTGTAGCCGAGGGAATTGGCGAAATTTTCGATAAACGAGCCGCAGCCGGACGAGCAGGCCTCGTTGAGCAGAATGGAATCCACGGAGTGATTGCGAATGCGGATGCACTTCATATCCTGCCCGCCGATGTCCAGAATGCAGTCGACGTCCGGGTCGAAGAAGGCAGCGGCCTCATAGTGCGCGATGGTCTCGACCTCACCGTCATCGAGCAGGAAGGCGGACTTCAGCAGCGTCTCGCCGTAGCCGGTCGAGCAGGAGCGCGCGATCTCCGCGCCCGGCGGGAGCTGTTCACCGAGCAGGCGCATGGCGTGCATGGCCGTCTGCACTGGTGAGCCCTGATTGTTGGCGTAAAACGACCACAGCAGCGCGCCGTCCTCGTCGATGAGGGCGAGCTTCGTTGTGGTGGAGCCTGCGTCGATGCCGAGGAAGCAGCGGCAGGGATGCAGCGCTGCCTTATGGATCTGTGCGCGGTTGTGACGCGCGCGGAAGGCATCGTACTCTGCGCGGTCCGCAAACAGCGGCGGCAGACGCTTGAGCTCGAAGGCCATCTGCACGCCGGAGCGCAGTTTTGCGGCAAGCGCTGCGGCATCTGCCGGCTCGGCATCGTCCGCCTCGAGGGCAGCGCCCATGGCAGCAAACAGATGGGAGTTGTCGGGATCGACGATATTCTCCGGCGTCAGGTGCAGCGTGCGGATGAAGGCCTTTTTGAGCTCCGGCAGGAAGTGAAGCGGGCCGCCGAGGAAGGCGACGCAGCCGCGGATGGGCTTGCCGCAGGCAAGGCCGGAGATGGTCTGGTTGACGACGGCCTGAAAAATGGAGGCAGCCAGATCGGGCAGCGTTGCGCCCTCGTTGATGAGCGGCTGGATGTCCGACTTGGCGAACACGCCGCAGCGCGCGGCGATGGGGTAGAGCTCATGATAGTCGGCAGCGGCGCGGTTCAGCCCCTCGGCGTCCGTTTGCAGGAGCGCGGCCATCTGGTCGATGAACGAGCCGGTGCCGCCTGCGCAGACGCCATTCATGCGCTCCTCCAGCCCACCGCGGAAGTAGATGATCTTCGCATCCTCACCGCCCAGCTCAATGGCGACGTCCGTCTGCGGGGCAATGGCCTGCAGGCTGGAGGCCACGGCGACGACCTCCTGCACAAAGCCGATGTTCAGGGCCTTGCCGAGGTTGATGGCGCCGGAGCCGGTGATCTTCAGGCGCAGGTCGCAGGGACCGAGCTTTGCACAGGCGTCCTCCAGCAGCTCGGCAAGTGTTTTCTGCGTGTGCGCACAGTGGCGGCGGTAATCGCCATAGCACAGGACGCCGCGTTCGTCCAGAATAACGAGCTTTGCGGTGGTTGAGCCGATGTCGATGCCCGCCCGATAGCAGTGTTTCATAACGGGTACCCTCACATGTGTTTTTCTAAACAATAAGTATATCATAAAGCGGCGTGAAAATCAAATGTCGGAACTGTGAAGGATTTGAAAACAAATGACCGTCCTGCACGAAAAACGCTTTTCAAAACTGCCGGAATGTGGTATGCTATGCACAGATTCCAGATCATGAGGTGGGCTTCATGCCATCAACTTATGCGCACCGCTGCTTCGGCAGGCGGGTGCTTGCGGCACTGCCGCAGGAAATGCAGCAGCTGCTCCGGCCGGAGCAGGCGCTGTTTTCCATCGGGCTGCACGGCCCCGATATTCTGTTTTTTGATCATCCGCTGCTCGGGCACGTCAGCCGCCTCGGCCACCGGATGCACAAACAAAGCGGCGCGGCCTTCTTCCGCCCCACAGGGGAGAAGCTGGCCGCACTGGAGTTTCCGGCGCCGGAAACGGCGTATCTCTATGGTTTTTTGTGCCACTTTGCGCTGGACCGCGCCTGCCACGGCTACATTGCCGAGCAGATCGCGCGCAGCGGCGTGGCCCACACGGAGATCGAGGTCGAATTTGACCGCAGCCTGCTGGTGCAGGCCGGGTTGGACCCGATTCGCACGAGCCTGACGGGCCACCTGCATGCCTCGGCGCGCAGCGCGGCCGTGATGGCGGAGCTGCTGCCGGATGAGCTGACGCCCCGGCAGACAGAGCGGGCGATCCGGACGTTCCTGCGGGGCAACGCACTGTTTCTTGCGCCGGGGCACTGCAAGCGCACGGTGCTGTATACCGGCATGCGCCTTGCCGGCGCGTACCACGGCCTGCACGGCATGATCGTGAACTACGAGCCGAACCCGAAGTGCACCGAGAGCAATCTGGTCCTGCAGCGCCTGTTTGACGAGGCCGTGCCGCAGGCGGTCACGCTCATCACGGAGTATCTGCCCTGCATTCGCGGGGAGCTGCCGTGGAGCGGCCTCTACGACTATACGTTCGGCGGAGTGCTCACCTAGTTCCGCGGGAACACAACGGTCAGCAGCATCTTGAAGTCCTCGGCGGCATAAACCGCGTGCGGCTTCCCGGCGGGCATGACGATGCTTTCGCCTCAGAATAGCTAGGATGATCCTCCTTCCGGCTGCGCTGCTGCGCGGCTCAGCTGCCAAATAGCTTGCCCCAGATCAAAGAGAAAGTATGTTGGGATACCAACGGAGGAAGAAAGAATGAACGATGCGGCTCTGCTGGCCTCGCCGCTGTTTCGCGGGGCTACATCGGAGGAGATCGCGGCCATGCTGCCCTGCCTCGGTGCGTCGCCCCGGCGCTTTGCACGCGGGGAACGCATCCTGCGGGCGGGGGAGCCCACGCGATATATGGGACTGGTGCTCACCGGGAGCGTTCTGGTCGAGCACACGGACCTGCAGGGAGCGGTCACGCTGCTCGGGCGCGCGGAGCCTGGGGAGCTGTTTGCGGAGGCCTATGCCTGTGCATCGGATGAGCCGCTGCTTGTCGACGTCGTGGCCAGCGAGGCCTGCGAGGTGCTCTTCCTCGACGCAAGGCGCATCCTGACGCAGTGCACGAGCACCTGCGAGCACCACAGCCGCATCATCCGTAATCTCGTCGGGACGCTGGCGCATAAAAATCTGGCGCTTTCCCGGCGCAGCCTGCACACCGGCCCGCGCACCATTCGTGCGCGGCTGCTGTCCTACCTCGGCGAGCAGGCGCGGCGGGCGGGGAGCCGCAGCTTTACGATCCCGTTCGACCGCCAGCAGCTTGCCGATTATCTGAATGTGGAACGCAGCGCGCTGTCCAATGAGCTGTCCAAAATGCAGCGGGACGGCCTGCTGACCTGCCGCCGGAGCAGCTTCTGCCTGCTTTGCGAATTTTGATATTTTATTATAGGGCAACACCGCACAATTGCAGTTTCGGCCTTCGCCGGCTATTTTTCGCCGATCCATCGGTTCGAAAAGTTTGAAATACACAAAGTATTCCTGCACTTTTCAAACCTAGCCTCGACAAAAAATCCCTCGCCGAATGCTCTCACTGAATTATGCGGTGCTGCCATAGTTCAATAGAAGGAGTGTTTTGTTTATGAGAAAGAATTTTGGCGCACATGCAAGCATTTATCCGCAGCCGGTGTTCATTCTGGCTGCCTATGGCGAGGATGGCACGCCCTGCGCCATGAACGCCGCCTGGGGCGGCATCAGCGACGATAAGGAGCTTTCGTTCTGCGTCAGCCCGTCGCACCGCACGGTGAAGGACCTGCTGGCCCGCGGCGCGTTCACCGTCAGCATGGGCACGGCGGAGCAGGTCGTCGCCTGCGACTATGTCGGGCTGGTGTCCGGCAACCAGGTGCCGGACAAGTTCGCCCGCGCCGGCTTCCATGCCACGAAGTCCGAATTCGTCGACGCGCCCTGCATCGATGAGCTGCCCATCGCCGTTTCCTGCCGCGTTGTGAGCTATGACCCGGAGAGCTGCCGCCTCGTCGGCGAGATCGTGAACGTCAGCGTGGACGAGGCCTATCTCACGCCGGAGGGCAAGGTCGACGTGGACAAGGTCGCGCCCATCACCTATGATTCGTTCAACAAGACCTATGTCCGCCTCGGCGCGGTCGTCGGCCGCGCGTTTCACGACGGCGCTGCCTTAAAATAACCGGTAAAAAGCATCCGGACCTGCTGCAAAAAAAGCAGCAGGCCCGGATTTTTTTCGGGATCATTCCAACTCAGAGATTGTGGACGCGCAGGGCGCGGATGGCGTTGAGCACGGCGAGGATCATCACGCCGACGTCGGCGAAGATGGCGGCCCACATGTTCGTGATACCGGCGGCCGTCAGGGCAAGGCAGGCAAATTTCACGATGAGGGAGAACACGATGTTCTGCCGCACGATGCCGATGCACTTGCGCGAGATGCGGATGGCCTTGGCGATCTTCAGGGGATCGTCGTCCATCAGCACAACGTCCGCGGCTTCGATGGCGGCGTCGCTGCCCATGGCACCCATGGCGATGCCGATGTCCGCGCGGGTCAGGACGGGCGCGTCGTTGATGCCGTCGCCGACAAAGGCGAGATTGTCCTTCGGGGCCTTTTCTGCCAGCAGCTTTTCGACCTCGGCGACCTTGTCGCCCGGCAGAAGCTCGCTGCGGACCTCGTCGACGCCCAGCTCGCCCGCAACCTGCTCGGCTACGCGGCGCGCGTCGCCCGTGAGCATGACGGTCTTGTAGACACCGGACTTCTTGAGGCGGGCAATGGCCTCGGCGGAGTGCGGCTTGATGATATCGGAGATGACGATGTGCCCGGCGTAGACGCCGTCGATGGCCATGTGGATGATTGTGCCGACGCAGTGGCAGTCGTGGTATTCGATGCCGAGCTTCTGCATGAGCTTGGCGTTGCCTGCGGCGACGCTGTGGCCGTCAACGGTCGCCGTGATGCCGTGGCCGCTGATCTCTTCGATACCTGTAACGCGGCTGCGGTCAATGGCCTTGCCGTAGGCCTTCTGCAGGCTCTTGCTGATCGGATGGGACGAGGCGCACTCGGCCAGCGCGGCGTATTCCAGCACCTTATCGGCGTCCAGCTCGTTGTGGTGGACGGCCGTGACCTCAAACACGCCCTGCGTCAGGGTGCCGGTCTTGTCAAACACGACGACCTTCGTTGCGGCAAGGGCCTCCAGATAGTTTGAGCCCTTGATGAGGATGCCCTCCTTGCTTGCGCCGCCGATGCCGGCGAAGAAGCTCAGGGGAATGCTGATGACAAGGGCGCACGGGCAGCTCACGACGAGGAAGGTCAGCGCGCGGTAGACCCAGTCGACCCACTGGGCGCTTGCGCCGAAGGCCATGCGCAGCAGCGGAACGGCAACGCCCAGCAGCACTGCGCCGATGCACACGGCGGGCGTGTAGATGCGGGCAAAGCGGGAGATGAACGCCTCGGAGCGGGACTTGCGGGAGCTGGCGTTCTCCACAAGGTCAAGAATTTTCGAGACCGTGGATTCGCCGAAGGCCTTTGTGGTACGAATTTTCAGAACGCCGCTCATGTTGATGCAGCCGCTGATGATCTCGTCGCCCTCGGCAACATCGCGGGGGAGGCTCTCGCCCGTCAGGGCGCTGGTGTTCAGGGTGGAATTGCCGCTGACGACGACGCCGTCCAGCGGGACCTTTTCGCCGGGCTGCACGACGATGATGCTGCCGACGGTGACCTCATCCGGGTCGACCTGCTCGAGCTTGCCGTCCTTTTCGATGTTGGCATAATCGGGGCGGATGTCCATCAGCGCGCTGATGTTGCGGCGGCTCTTGCCGACGGCGTAGCTCTGGAACAGCTCGCCGATCTGGTAGAACAGCATAACGGAGATGCCCTCGACGTAGTCGCCGCTCTTCGTCCAGACGGCGAGGAAGAACGCGCCGAGCGTGGCGATAGCCATCAGGAAGCACTCGTCAAATGCGCGGCCGTGGATGATGCCGATGCCTGCCTTGCGGAGGATATCGTAGCCGATGACGAGGTAGGCGGCCACATAGGCCAGGAGCTGCCAGATACCGGTCAGGGGGATGAATGCAAGCGCGATGAGCATGACTGCCGTGATCGCGATGCGGATAAGCATTTTTTTCTGCTTTTTGTTCATGCTCGGTTTACCTCTCTTTCTGATTTTTGATTCGAAATAACAGGACTCAGAGGCCCTGGCCAAATAAAAGGCGGCGTATCTTGCGATGCGCCGCCGGGAGGGTCAAAGCTCGATCTCGCAGTCCGGCTCGACCTTCTTGCAGGCCTTGAGAACGCGCTTCATGACGTCCTTGGGATCGGCGCCCTCGGCGAACTCCACGATCATCTTCTGGGTCATGAAATTCACGGTCGCGTCGGCGACGCCATCGGTCTTCTTTGTGGCCTGCTCCATCAGGTTCGCGCAGTTTGCGCAGTCAACTTCGATCGGATACGTTTTCTTCATGATAAACCTCCTGAAAATTTTCCTTGCGCGCCAGCGGCGCTCCGGAAGGAATGAGTATTGGAACGATTCAATGCTTGCTTAATCGTTGTGACTGTAGTATACTGGATGCGAACTCAAAATGCAAGCGGTTTGGCCGGCTTGTTTCGGAACGGGCGAACAGAATGTCCAAAACGGAGAACGGAGAGAGACTATGGCAGAATTTCAGCTTCCCCACGACCACGGAACGTCGTCTCAGGCGGCAAGCCTGCATCAGGAGGTCATGCAGGTGGCGCATTTTGCGGCTGCTGCCGAGGTATTCAAGCAGCTCAGCGACCCGACGCGCGTGCGCATTTTCTGGCTGCTCAGCCATCAGGAGGCATGCGTCATCAATCTGGCCGCCATGCTGGAGATGTCCAGCCCGGCCGTGTCGCACCATCTGCGCTCCCTGACGGAGAGCGGCCTGCTCGTCAGCCGCCGCGACGGCAAGGAGGTCTACTACCGCGCGGCAGACACGGAGGAGAGCCGTCTGCTGCACGAGATCGTTGAGCGCGTCATGGAGATCGCCTGCCCGGAGAAGGCCGTGGACTTTCAGGCCTCGCAGGAGGAGATCATCCGCCGCGTGCACACCTATCTCACGGAGCATCTTTCCGAGCGCATCACGATCGAGGCGCTGTCGCGCGAGTTTCTGATGAATACAACGACGCTGAAAAGCGCCTTCAAGCGCGTTTACGGCTCGTCCATCGCGCAGCATATGAAGCAGCACCGCATGGAGGCGGCCGCCGCACGCCTGACGCAGACGCAGGACGACATCGCGGCCATTGCCAAGGCCGTCGGCTATGAGAGCCAGAGCCGCTTTACCGAGGCATTCCGCGAGGTCTACGGCGAGGTGCCGACGGAGTATCGCAAGCGCCGCTGCCGCACGGCGGAAAACGGCGCGGCCTGCTGCAGCTGCGGCAAATGCGGAAAATAAGACGAAGGGCAGGGCCAAGCGACCCTGCCTGCTATTTCAGAAAGGTTTCCTCAGTTGTCATTGCGAGGAGGCGCAGCCGACGTGGAAATCTCGCAGTACCCGGCTGGATCACAGGAAAGCCCCGGCGAAAATGCAGCCGGCTGCGTGAGATTGCCACGGGCGCAAGCGCCCTCGCAATGACACGTCAGGGGAGTGCCGTGGCGCACCAGCGCCCTTACGCGGTTGAATTGCTCCTATCTGAACTGCAAGCCCATATCAGCCCTCTTCCGCAGGCTGCCAGCGGCAGCGGTCGATGGCGACGCGGCCGTCCTGTGTGAACGGGACGCCCTCGGCCTCCAGCATGGCGCGGCGCAGCGGGGCATATTCCCCGCCTGCGATCGTGCCGTCCTCTCGGATGACACGCTGCCACGGCAGTTCGTCCGGGCAGCGGCGCATGGCCCAGCCGACCTGCCGCGCGGCCAGCGGCGCGCCGAGCATACGGGCCAGCTGGCCGTAGGAGGCGACAAAGCCGGGCGGGATCTGCGCGACGAGCGCATAGACGGAGGCAAAAAACGACGGTGCTTCCGCCATGGTCAGCGGCCCTTCCGGTGGAAGAGCTTTTCCCAGAGAGAGCGCTTTTCCTGCGGGGCGGCGGCGCTCTGCTGCTGCGCAGCTTCGACGGCACGCTTCATGAGCAGGACCTGCGCGCAGACCGGCTCGTAGGCAGGCGGCTTTTTCGTATACGTTCCGTCCGGCAGCAGGACGCGTGCCTTGACGGTGTCCGCCAGCATGGCATCCAGAATTTCGTGGAGCCTGCGGCGAATCTCCGGGCTGCGGATGGGGCAGGCGATCTCCACGCGGCGGACGGTATTGCGCGTCATCATGTCGGCAGACGAGATATAGACGTGCTCCTGCTCGCCGCGGCCGAAGCAGAAGATGCGGGAATGCTCCAAAAAGCGGCCAACGATGCTCGTGACGGTGATGTTGTCCGTATAGCCCGGTACGCCGGGGGCGAGGCAGCAGATGCCGCGGATGATGAGCTCGACGCGGACGCCCGCCTGCGAGGCGCGCGACAGGGCGTGGATGACGTCGATATCCGTCAGAGAATTGAACTTCATCAGAATGTAGCCGTTTGGGCCGAGCGCTGTCTGTTCCTCGATGCGTGCGAGGATCGGCTTCTTCAGCTGGTGCGGCGCAACGAGCAGCGTGCCGTAGCTGCCCTCGAGATTGCCGAGCGCCATATTGCTGAAGAAGGCCGCGGCGTCCGCTCCGATATTCTGGTCTGCCGTAACGAGCGAGACATCCGTATACTGCTTTGCGGTCTTCTCGTTATAATTGCCTGTGCCGATCTGCGTGACATGGCGCAGTGCGCCGCGCTCCCGCAGAGTGATGAGGCAGATCTTGGAATGAACCTTGTAGTCCTCAAAGCCATAGAGCACCTTGCAGCCCGCTTCCTCCAGCCGCTCGGACCAGTCGATGTTATTCTGCTCGTCAAAGCGGGCGCGCAGCTCGATGAGGACGGTTACGTCCTTGCCGTTTTCGGCGGCGGCGCAGAGATAGTCCACGAGCTTGGCCTTGCGGGCCAGCCGATAGATCGTGATGCGGATGGACAGAACGTCCGGCGCATTGGCCGCCTCGCGCACCATCTGCAGGAACGGCTCCATGGATTCATAGGGATAGGACAGGAACAGGTCACGCTTCAGCGCGGCGCGCAGCAGGCTCTGGCCCGGCAGCAGCATGGCGGGCTGCTGCGGCGTGAAGGGCGGGTCGGACAGGGCGGCGCGGCGGGCCTCCGGCAGATGCTCGCCGAGAGAGAAGGCGTAGTCCATGCGCAGCGGCGCCTCGCAGGAGACGAAGATCTGTTCGCCGGAGATATCGAAGCGCTTGCGGAACAGCTCGGCAAAGTGCCCGCTGATGGGCGCGGAAAGCTCCACGCGCACGACGCACAGCCGCCTGCGCTCCCGCAGCAGCTTTTCCATCTTGGCGCGCAGGTCGATCTCGCGGCCGTCCGGCGCGAACGGCTCGTCGTCCGGGTTGATGTCCGCATTGCGCGTGACGCAGAACACGACCTTTTCGAGCGTGCTGTACATCTCAAACACGCTGTCTGCGTAAAACAGCAGGACCTCCTCGAGCGGAACGTAGCGGCAAATGCCATTCTGCTCCGGCAGGAACAGCAGCTCCGGCACGGAGGGCGGCATGGGGATAAGACCCCAGAATTCCGATTTTTTCCGCGACAGCCGCACGCCGACGTGCAGCGTCTTGCTGGCAAGATGGGGGAAGGGATGATGTGCGTCGACGATCTGCGGCGAGAGCAGCGGCTGAATGGCCGTGCGGAAGAGCTGGCGGATATAGTGGTGCTCGTCCTGCGTCAGCTCGCTCATGCGCAGGCGCTGCAGGCCCTCTGCGCCAAGCTCCCGCTCCACGCGGCGGAAGACACGGTCGCGCCGCTCATACAGCGGGGCCGTCGCCGCATAGATCCGCTCGAGCTGCTCCTTTGCCGTCAGGCCGGACTTGTTGTCCACGCCGTGGCCGCCCAGCGCGGCGACGTCGCCGAGGCTGCCGACGCGGATCATATAGAATTCATCGAGATTGCTCGTGAAAATGGAGAGAAATTTCACGCGCTCCAGCAGGGGAACGGTCTCGTCCTCCGCCTCCTCAAGCACGCGGG
>NZ_DBFZUT010000089.1:0-7812 GCF_048519415.1 Faecousia sp.
GTAGAGCAGCGGTCTCCAAAACCGCGTGTCGAGAGTTCGAATGTTTCTGCCCCTGCCATTTTCCTATTGACAACGTATGTTGTTTCTGGTATACTCTAAAAGCTTGAGTTCGACAAGATCTCCTGATAATTGATGGCCAAGTAGTTCAGTTGGTTAGAACGCCAGCCTGTCACGCTGGAGGTCGTGGGTTCGAGCCCCATCTTGGTCGCCATATGCTGCTGTAGCTCAGTCGGTAGAGCGCATCCTTGGTAAGGATGAGGTCGGCGGTTCGAATCCGCCCAGCAGCTCCACGCAAACCCTGTAACCACAACGGTTACAGGGTTTGTTTTGTTTTATCGTTTCTTAGTTTCGTTGGACTTTCCAACAGATCTTCCAACAAGCTATTGCTGCGTCTGTTTTTGCAGCGTTGCAATGATCAATTTAGCAATGTCGGGATTTTCTTGCAGCAGGCGGTACGCCTGTTCCGCAGAGTTATCCAGCGGCTTTTCCTGCGGCACATCAGCCCGTTTCTGGAAGAAATCCGCCTCTACCTTCTCCGTCAACCGGCGGCGCTCCTCGTTGTTGGTATGGGCGTACAGATCTGTTACCATACGGGATTGTGCGTGGCCAGTATCGCCCTGCACCGCCTTGATGTTTCCGCCGCCGATTTGCAGCTTCAGCGAGGCGCTGCAATGCCGCAGACTGTGAAAAACTACCGGCGGCAGTCCTGTGGCATCGGTCAGCTTGCGGAGCAGAAAGGCAATCTGCCTTTCCTCGTAGGGACGTCCGTCCTCATGGGCAATCACAAGGCCAAAGTCCTGATAATCGCTGTCCAGCATTTCTTTTGCCCTCTGCTGCCTATCTTTCTCCCCTGTGAGCGCCATCGAAACGGTTTTCGCCAGAAATACCTTCCGCACACTGCTTTCCGTTTTTGGAGCCTTTAGTACCAGCGATGTTGATGATCCGGTCTGCTTCCACTGCGGACGCTCCGTATCTGTCCGCTGCGGATCAGTTCATAGGCGGTGTTGCGCCCGATGCCGAGAATGGGCATCAAGTCCCCCACCCGCAGTGTCACGGGCAGCTCATGCAGGTCACGATACTTATTCTCCATGGGCAGCGCCTCCCTTTACGGATGCCAGATAGATGTCCGTTACATCGGGCCGCTCGTGCCCCAGCAGACGGGAGACGGTAAAATGGGCATCCAAAGGCGTCATGCCGCCGTTGATGAGAGATGTATACTTTTCAGCAGCGTAGGTATGTCGCAGTCCATGGAAGGTAATGCGCCTGTCCGGCGCTGTAGGGTCACAGATAGCGTCAGGGTCGCGGAGGATAAACTGCTGCATGCCATTGATGGCCCGGTCGGTGGAGATGCCATCCGGCACCAGCAGCTTGTGTCCGCGCTCCGTTTTGTCCAGCAGCCGTTCTAGCATCATCGTGATACGGTCGTCCTCGATGGGAACAATACGCACCTTGCCGCTCTTGCCCTTTACGGTGAGGGCGTTTTCGCGCAGCGCACGCTCCGCCGCGGCGGTGTCCATGCGAAAGCACTCGTGGATACGCAGACCGGCATAGCGGGCCAGATACAGGGAGAGGATGTAGTCCTCCCGCTCCTCCGCCATGGCTCGGCCGATCAGCTTGCCGAACTCCGAGTTCGTCCATGTACGATCCTGCTGCCCGAAGCGGCGGCGTTCCAAAGCAACGCCTAGTTCCTCGTTGCCCGGCAGCGCATAACGGGGATGGGACATCTTATCATGGAAAAAATGGATAGCGGAGAGGTCGGTCTTGATGGTGCTGGCGGATTTGCCTTGCTCTTGTAGATAGAGAACGTAGCTTACTAGATGCTTGCCGCTGACGTTCTCCAGCTTTTGGAGATGGTAGTGGGCGGCGAGGTAGGCGCAGAAACGCTTGACCGCCTCGTAGTAACGGCCTTTCGTGCGGAAGCTGCCCTGACGGTTGTGGCGGGCCAGCTTGTCCAACTGGGTAACGAGGGTGTGGTAAATGCCTTTTGTGGTCATATAGAGAAATCTCCTTGTAATCATAGTTGTGTTCAGACGGGCGCACTTCACCCGTTGGCAAGGAGCGCCGTTTCCGGCGCATTTCCGCAGAAAGGATAGACTGCCGCAAACGGAAAGCCTTGATGCTGCGCGCTTTTCGCGGCCTGTCCGTATGTCTGTCTCTCTTTACTTGTGCCAGGTCAGTACACTGCCACATGAGGCAAACATGCCCTGCTCCGATGGAGCGGTGGCGGACACCAGGCCGCTGAACTCGGCTGCGGAAGGCTCCGCCGGTGTCCTGTGATCCGCCCGGTGACGGATCGAAGGATGTGCGATACCCCGTATGACCGGCGCCGCACTCTGACTGCGGCATACAGGGCGGGAGCTTGCCTCTCCCTGAACGATTTTCCTGCCGTATCGTCCCAACGGCTTTTTACAAAACTTCTTTTCCTGATCTGCGCCGAAGTGATTCCGGCGCTCTTTCTTTTCCTGCGGTATCGCGGCGTCGGCAAGTGCCGCGACAAAATAGTAAGCAAAAACGCAGGAAGAATCTTCCTGCCGTTTCGGCTTCATACGATCCTTCCTGCGTTTGCAGTATTGTTCAATTTTTGATGGCCACCCCGGTTTCGGGAGGCGCATTTTGACATACTTCGGGTTCTTAGTCAGAGCGAAAAGCTGTTGATTACAGCCTTCCACCCGTGCCTGCTCTGCTCCGACCTAAATGCGCGATGCCTTAAGTACAGGTACATCATGGCACGGCGGCAAAGCGGCATACAGGTGGAAAATGCCGCGAGAGAAAATTTCTCGCAGCATAGTCATTAAAGCACGAGGGCGCAGTGGCCCGAATCTCAAACGGGAGCGTGGTGCTCCTCAGTACAAACTTTACAACGTGTGCGGTGCAGATCATAGACCTGCAAATGGTGCACAAATAACTGGATAATCTTTATATACCACAATATATTGTCGCTGTCAATATAGAAATTCCGATATATTGCACTTTCCCGGTAGTTGAAAATAGCTAATACGCATTATCTCCGTGTTAAATGCGTATTACAGGCGCACCGCAAAAATAATGCGTATTGCGTGCGTATTAAAAGTGTATTGGGCAAATATGCTTCCGCTCATTTGCAGCAAGATAATGTACAATAATATGACCGCGACGTCACGCTCCACATGCCCCGCCTCAAGGGCATATCCTTCGAGACTGCCATCATCGAGCGGTATCGCCACCGGGAGAGCAGCGTGGAGGAGGCCCTCATCGAGATGTACCTGGCAGGCGTTTCCGTGCGCCGGGTAGAGGACATCACCGAAGCGCTGTGGGGCAGCAAGGTCTCGCCCGCCACCATCAGCGAGCTGAACAAGAAAGCCTACGTTCACATCGAGGACTGGCGCAACCGCCCGTTGCGGGGCGGGCGCTATCCGTATGTCTACGTGGACGGTATCTACCTGCGCCGCAACTGGGGCGGAGAGTACGAAAATGTGGCAATTCTGGTGGCAATTGCCGTGAATGAGGACGGTTTTCGTGAGGTTTTAGGTGCCGCCGAGGGCATGAAAGAGGACAAGACCAGCTGGATCAATTTCTTTCAGTGGCTTCGCGGACGCGGCTTGGACGGCGTAAAGCTCATCGTTGGCGACAAGTGCATGGGGATGCTGGAGGCCGTGGGCGAGGTGTTTCCGGACGCCAAATATCAGCGCTGCACGGTGCATTTCTACCGCAACGTTATCTCCGTTGTGCCCAAATCCAAGGTCAAAATTGTGGCAAAAATGCTCAAGGCGATCCACGCCCAGGAGAGCAAGAAAGCGTCCCGCGAGAAGGCGAAGGCCGTGGTCGCCGAGCTGCACGCCATGAAACTGAAGCAGGCGGCAAAGAAGGTCGAGGACGGCATCGAGGAGACGCTGACCTACTGCAATTTTCCCAGCGAACATTGGACCCGCATCCGTATCAACAACGTGATCGAGCGGCTGAACCGTGAGATCCGCCGCAGGACGCGGGTGGTGGGGACGTTCCCTGACGGCAACTCCGCTCTGATGCTGGTCTGCGCGAGGCTTCGCCATGTGGCAGGTACCCAGTGGGGCTGCAAGAAATACATGAACATGAAGCACTTGGAGGCGGTCATGGACGACGCCTCTGTTGCCGGCTGATTTCACTCAGCCGGAGCCTGCAAATAATTTTGCGTATAAATCTTGACGGGACCGACTATTGTGGGAAAAGAAATCTCCCTGTTATAGTAGAAATGCGGTCTGGCAGCTGCAAGCTGTAAAGCAACGGGAGACCATTCAGAAATGAAGTGGCAGAAGAAGTTTAGCAGACTATACCAACGCCACATGAGGCGTGGCCGACAGCATGGAGCTTTGCCCGCGTAAGGAATATCCCCGGCCAAGCCGGGGATATTCCTTACGTCTCTCTGCCATGATTACAGTGCAAAACAGAAGAACATACTCCGGGCCCTTCATCGCCATGTCCTAATTGATAAAGAGCTTTCATTGTTCCTGCATCGCTGCAATAGAGGGTATCCGAAGATTCTCTCTATTGTGATGATATGCCGAGCATCCTCCATGGTGCATCTGAAGCCTTCGGCTTTGCGCCCGGACAGTACAGCGTGCTGAGAGGAGGCTCCCTGTGCGTCGAGGCTTGTCTGATTCTGCATACTTCTCTGCAAGCAGGATCTTCTCGACTTCTGCCTTACAAAAGCCTATTTACCCGCCTGCGTTTCGCAGTAGCGGCAGCGGTAAACGCGCTTTTCACGATCCGTTAGCACAAACTCCTGCGGCAGCTCCTGCTCAACGGAGGTGATGCAGCGCGGGTTTTTGCACTTGAGCACGCCGCGGATGCGCTCAGGCAGCTTGAGCGTGCGCTTTTCCACAAGTTTCCCGTCGCGGATGATGTTGACGGTGATGCTTGGATCGACGTAGCCGATCAGGTCCCAGTCAAGGTCCATTTCGCGGTCGATCTTGATGATGTCCTTGCAGCCGAGCTTGCCGCTCGTAACGTTTTTGAGGATGGCCACCGTGCAGTCAAGCTGATCGAGGCCGAGGATCTGATAGAGCTCCATGGATTTTCCCGCGGTGATGTGGTCGATGACGATGCCGTTTTGAATAGAGTCAATGATCATTGTGTCGCACTTCCTTTCTCACTTGATTTCCAACAGCTTGAGGATCAGCGCCATGCGGATGTACTTGCCGTACTGCACCTGCTTGAAGTAGCACGCGCGCGGGTCGTCGTCCACGGCGACGGAGATCTCGTTCACACGCGGCAGCGGATGCAGGATGCGAAGAGACTCCTTCGCGCCCCTGAGCTTGTCGGACGTGAGGATGTAGCTGTCCTTGAGGCGCAGATAGTCTTCCTCGTTGAAGAAGCGCTCGCGCTGCACGCGCGTCATGTAGAGGATGTCCAGCTCCGGCATGACGGTCTCGAGGTCGGTGGACTGCGTGTAAGGGATGTTCTTGGCCTTGATGTACTGCTCCTTGACATAGCGCGGCAGCTTGAGCTCCTCGGGGGAGATGAGCACGAAGCGGATGCCGGTGTAACGGCTCATCGCGGCGACGAGGGAGTGTACCGTGCGGCCGAATTTGAGGTCGCCGCAGAGACCCACCGTGAGGTTTTCAAAGCGCCCCATCTCGCGGTGGATGGTCAGAAGGTCGGTCAGCGTCTGCGTGGGGTGGTTGTGGCCGCCGTCGCCGGCGTTGATGACGGGCACGAGCGAGTGCATGGAGGCGACCAGCGGCGCGCCCTCCTTGGGATGGCGCATGGCGATGATGTCGCTGTAGCAGCTCACGGTGCGGATCGTGTCCGCCACGCTCTCGCCCTTGGCGGCGGACGAGCTTTTCGCCTCCGAGAAGCCGAGCACCTGCCCGCCGAGGGAGAGCATCGCGCTCTCAAAGCTCAGACGGGTGCGGGTGGAGGGCTCGAAGAAGAGGGTCGCGAGGATTCTGCCGTCGCACTTGTGCGCGTATTCGGCGGGGTGGTCGATGATGTCGCAGGCGGTATTCACCAGCTCCATGATCTCCTGCTCGGAGAGCTCCAGAATATCGATCAGGCTTTTCATATCAGTTTGTTCCTCCTTTTTTGATCCAGCTTTCGTCGGCGGGGTCATCGCGGAAGGCCAGCAGCCGCGCAACGTCCGCCTCGGTGATGTAATGCTCCTCTGCGCCCACGCGGGCGATGGTATCCAGATTTGTCAGGCTCACGCTCTTGACCTTCGCCTCGACCATGCGCTCAACGCCCTTTTTCATGCCGTAGGTGAAGATGCTCACGACGCCCAGCACCTCGGCACCTGCCTCGCGCAGCGCCGCGACCGTATCCAGCACGCTGCCGCCGGTGGAGATGAGGTCCTCGATCACGACGACCCTCTGCCCCGCCTCGAGCCTGCCCTCAATCTGATTTTTTCTGCCGTGGTCCTTGCTGCCCGAGCGCACATAGCCCATGGGCAGGCCGAGCAGATGCGCGGCGATGGCGGCGTGGGCGATGCCCGCCGTGGCGGTGCCCATCAAAACCTCCGCCTGCGGAAACTCACGGTGTACCGTGTCCGCAATGGCGCGCTCGACTGTCTCACGCACGGCGGGGGCGGTGAGAATGAGGCGGTTATCGCAATAGATCGGGCTTTTGATGCCGCTCGCCCAGGTAAACGGCTCCTGCGGGCGCAGAAAGACCGCACCGATGGAGAGCAGGCCCTGTGCGATTTTGCTGCTGATGTCCATATCCATGTTCCTCCCGTTGTTTTTTATTCCTGAAGCAGAATTGCTTTCAGCTCGTTGAGATCGGCGGCAAGATGCTCCGCTCCGGCGGCGGTCAGCTCCTCGCGGCTGCCGTAGCCGTAGAGTACGCCGATTGCCTCAAGGCCGTTGGCGTGCGCCCCGTATATGTCGTGGCGGCGGTCGCCGACCATGACGGCGTGTCCCGTCACATCGGCGCGCATGAGCGCCGTGCGCACGACGCTCGCCTTGTCCGCGCTGGACTTATCCTCCAGACGGGAGCCGCAGATGTCGTCAAAATACTGCGCCAGCTCAAAATGCCGCAAAACTCTCCGCGCAAATTCCTCCGGCTTCGACGTTGCAATCACCAGCCGCAGTCCCGCTGCGCACAGGCTTGCAAGCAACTCGGCCATTCCGGCATAAGGGGCGTTTTCCGCCCAACCGTAGCGTTCAAAATAAATGCGGAACTCGCGGATCGCCCGCTCTGTTTCCTCTTCATTCATCCCGCAGAGCGCAGGGAAGCTTTCGTGGAGAGGCGGACCGACAAAAGTGGTCAGCATGTCTGGAGAGGGGACCTCCCGGCCAAGACGCTTCAACGCATAGGACACCGAGTTCACAATGCCCTCCTGCGAATCCGTCACCGTTCCGTCCAGATCAAAAAGGACTGTATCCCAGCGCATCAGTCCACAAACTCCTCTCGGCAGCGGCGGTAGGCAGCCACGGGGTCCTCCGCCTGCGTGATGGGACGGCCGACAACGATATAGTCGGAGCCAAGTTCTTTGGCCTTGGCCGGCGTGGTGACCCGTTTCTGGTCGCCCGCGTCCCCGTCGGCAAAGCGCACACCGGGGGTCACGGTGAGGAAGTCCTTGCCGCAGCGCTCATGGACAACGCCCGCCTCCAGCGGAGAGCACACCACGCCGTCCAGGCCCGCCTGCGCGGCGTTTTCGGCATAGTGCATCACCACCTCGGCAAGCGGCTTTTCGATCCACAGCTCCCGCTCCATGCGCTCCTGCTCGGTAGAGGTGAGCTGGGTCACGGCGATGAGCAGCGGCCGAGTACCGTCGGGGCGCGTCAGACCCTCCAGCGCGGCGGTCATCATGGCGGCGGTACCGGCGGCGTGGAGGTTCACGATGTCCACATCCAGCGC
>NZ_DBFZUT010000090.1:0-9165 GCF_048519415.1 Faecousia sp.
GAGAGCTGTCACCGAAGGTGACTGAGAGGGCCTTGCAGGCACTTTTGAATGGCAATAGCAATCAAGGGGAGGGCTGATTTTCCCTCTCAGGCGGCTGCGCCGCCAGCTCTCCCAAAGGGAGAGCCAAGCTGCGCAATGACAGGTCTGGGAACCTGCCGCATCCGGGCGTTTACAGCCGGGAGTTGATATTCGACGTGATATCGCGGATATTATCCTGCAGGCCGTTGGAGGAATTCGGCAGCTCCTGCTCGACCTTTTTCAGGGCATAGAGGACGGTGGTATGGTTCTTGCCGAATTCCTTGGCGATATCGGGCAGCGACAGGTTCGTCAGCTTGCGGATGAGGTACATGGCGACCTGGCGGGCCTCGGCCGTTCCCTTGTTCTTCAGGGTGCTGCGCAGGGTGCTCTCGTCGATGGAGTAGAAGCGGCAGACCTCGCTGATGATGAGGTCCGGCGTGGGGATGGCCTGCGTTTTGCCCTTATACATGTCCTTGATGGCGCGCGAGACGTTCGTGATGTCCAGCGGCATGCCGGTCAGGTCGTGATAGGCCTTGATCTTCTTGACGGTGCCCTCGATCTGACGGACGTTGTTCGTGATGTTTTCGGCAATGTAATCCACGACGTCCTGCGGCAGCTCAATGCCCAGCTCCAGCGCCTTTTCGCGCGTGATGATGAAGCGCGTCTCATAATCGGGCGGCTGGACGTCTACGATGAGGCCCCACTCGAAGCGGGTGCGCAGGCGGTCCTCCAGACGGACCATGTCGCCGGGAACGCGGTCGGACGTCAGGACGATCTGGCGCTTGTTCTCGTAGAGCGAGTTGAACGTATGGAAAAATTCCTCCTGCGTGGCGTCCTTGCCCGCGATGAACTGAATATCGTCCATGAGGAAGAGGTCGGCGTTGCGGTATTTGTCGCGGAACTCGAAGTTCTTGCCGCTGCGGACGGCGTCGATCAGCTCGTTTGTGAACTGGTCGCCCTTGATGTAGACGATGTTATAGTCCGGGTGCTCGCGCTGGATCTGGTTGGCGATGGCATAGAGCAGGTGCGTCTTGCCGAGGCCGGACTCGCCGTAGATGAACAGGGGGTTATAGGCGTCGGCGGGGTTATCCGCGACGGCACGGGCGGCGGAAAACGCGTGCTGGTTCGAAGAACCGACGACGAATTTATCGAACGTATACTGCGAGTTGAACTCGACGAAATTGCGGTTTTTCTTGTTTTTGGAGTATTGCGGCAGCTCGGTCTCGTCGAGAACGACGACCTCGACCTCCGTCTGGAACTGGTCGCGCATGGCCTCGCGGATCTGATCGATATAGCGCTTGACGATCACGTCCTTGCGGAACGGAGACGGCGAGTAGATGACGAGCTTGCTTTCCGTCAGCTCGATGACCTCGGCATCGTCAAAATACGAGGCGATCGCAATGGCCGGGGAATGCTGCTCCAGATAGGAAAGAACGCGTGACCACACATAGGCGTTGGAATACATAGAGGGCTCCTTTCCTGCATAGTTATTCCTTCTAATTTTACCACAAAAGCGGTCGTTATGCAAGTAGACACATTATATAAAAAGGACATCCAATGGCGGAGATTCTTAACGTTCTTTTGGAAGGTACCGGTCGAAGGTTGTCAAACCGGCTCGAAGGTGCTATAATGATCAGCAAAATCAAAGGCAGCCCGCACAGCGGAAGGGTTTCGCTGAATCGCGCGGCGCTGCCCGGAAAATCGAAATGACGGAGGGTAACGCGATGTTCCACATCACGCTCATCACGGTCGGCAAGCTCAAGGAGCGCTATTACGCGGCAGCGGCGGACGAGTATATCCGCAGGCTCGGGGCCTACTGCAAATTCGAGCTGATCGAGCTGCCGGAGTGCCGCCTGCCGGACGATCCGAACGGGACGCAGATCGCAGCGGGCCTTGCGCGCGAGGCGGAGCAGATCGAGGCGAAGCTCCCGCGCGGCGCGTGGTTCTGCGTGCTCACGCCGGAGGGGACGGAGCTTTCGTCCGAGGGTCTGGCCGAGCGTCTGCAGGCGGAAAAGCTCAACGGCCGCAGCGCGGCGTGCTTTCTGATCGGCTCGTCGTTCGGCATCGACGCGCGCATCAAGCGCATGGCGGATTTCCGCCTGTCGTTCAGCAAAATGACGTTCCCGCACCACCTCATGCGCGTCATGGCGCTCGAGCAGCTCTACCGCGCGGAGAGCATCCTGGCAGGGACGAAATATCATAAGTAAGGGACGGATTTTCGCGCCCCTTTCGCCGGGGAGGCTTCCATTTGCGCCATTGCGAGGCGCGAAGCGCCCTTGGCTCTCCCTCTGGGAGAGCTGTCACCGAAGGTGAATGAGAGGGCCTCGCAGGCACCTTTGAATGGCAATAGCAAGCAAGGGGAGGGTCGATTTCCCTCTCAGGCGGCTGCGCCGCCAGCTCTCCCAAAGGGAGAGCCAAGTCCCGCAGCGCAAGGAAGTTCCCATACAATTTATTTGATCCCGGAGGGAAAACAAACATGAACAAACATCAATTCGGGCCGTGGTGGCTTCTGCTGTTTTTCTGGGCGGAGCTGTGCTTTATGGAGCTGGTCGTCCATGCTGCCACGGCCCCGCAGTTCTGGCAGCCGGAGCTCGTGCTGCTGATGCTCTATCCGCTCGTTCCGGCGGTGCTGCTGTTTGCGCTGTGCCGCCTGTTCCCGCCGCGCGCGAACCGCGTGCTCGGGCCGGTGTGCAGCGGGCTTTGCTATATTTTCTTTGCCTCGCAGCTCGTGTATTACTCGATCTTCCACTGCTTCTACTCCGCCTATTCCATGGGAAACGGCGGGCAGGTCATGCAGTTCTGGAGGGTCACGCTGCACGCCATCCGCAAAAACTGGCTGCCGCTGAGCCTGATGCTCCTGCCGCCCGTGGGCCACGCCGTGCTCGGAAAGCGCTTTTCGGCGGCGCGGCTGCGCCTTCCGTATCTCCCGGCGTTTGCGGCGCTGGCCGCCGCCGTGCATTTCGGCCTGATGGCCCTGCTGCCGGTCTTCGGCACGCAGCCGCTTTCGGCCTATGACCTCTATCACAACACGAACGACATGAAGCAGACGACGGCCCACCTCGGCCTGATGCCCGCGTTCCGGCTGGACGTGCACCGGCTGCTGTTCGGCTTTGAGGGCGGCGAGATCGAGCTGGCGACGGAGACGAAAGCACCGACGGAGGCCCCGACGGAGCCGGCGCTCCCGGACGCCACGGAGCCGACCGTCCTCCCGGAGCCGGTGGTCGACACCAGTCCGAACGTGCTGGAGCTGGATTTTGACGCCGTGCCCACGGAGGGAAACGACGTGCTTTCGGAGCTGAACGCCTATTTCTCCTCGCGCACGCCGACGAACAAGAACGAAAAGACCGGCATGTTTAAGGGCTGCAACCTCATCCTCATTACGGCGGAGAGCTTTTCGTACCTCGCCATCGACCCGGAGCTGACGCCGACGCTCTATAAGCTGCAGACGGAGGGCTTTAACTTCACGAACTTCTACACGCCGTACTGGGACGTTTCGACCTCGGACGGCGAGTATGCCGCCTTGACCGGCACGATCCCGAAGCCGGGAACGTGGTCGTTCCGTGACAGCGCAGAGAATGCCATGCCGCTGACGATGGCTCAGCAGCTCAAGCGCCTCGGCTACAGCGCCTATGCCTATCACGACCACACCTATACCTATTATGACCGCAATCTGTCGCATCCGAACCTCGGCTATGTCTACCGTGCGCTCGGAAACGGGCTGGACGTCGAGGCGACGTGGCCGGAATCCGACATCGAGATGATCGACAAGACGACGGCAGACTACATGGGGAGCGAGCCGTTCCATGCGTATTACATGACCGTCTCCGGTCATCTGGAGTATAATTTCAACGGCAACGCCATGGCGAAAAAGAATCAGGACCTTGTGAAGGACCTGCCCTACAGCGGCTCTGTCCGGGCCTATCTCGCCTGCCAGATCGAGCTGGACCGTGCGCTGGAGCTGCTGCTGCAGCGGCTGGACGAGGCTGGCGTGGCGGAGAACACCGTCATCGCCCTGACGGGCGATCACTATCCCTACGGCCTGACGGACGAGGAGCAGAGCGAGCTTGCCGGGCACGAGATCGACACGCGGTTCGAGCGCTACCGCAACGCCTTTATCCTTTATAAAAAGGGCATGAAGCCGGAGCGGGTGGACAGCCTGTGCTGCACGCTCGACATTCTGCCGACGCTGTCGAACCTGTTTGGGCTGGACTTTGACTCGCGGCTGTATATGGGCCGGGACGTGTTCTCGGACGCGGAGCCGTTCGTTCTCCTGCGGGATCACAGCTGGATCACGGAAAACGCGATGTATTACGCTCCGTTGGACGAGCTGATCCTGCTGCAGGGCGACGAGCTGACGTCCGAGGAGGTCGAGGAGCGCAATCAGGACGTGAGCAATCGCTTCCGCGCCTCGGAATGGGTGCTCGACCAGGATTACTGGAGATACCTGTTCGGGGATAACCTCCCGCCGGACGGAGAAAATTGAGAGTGGAAAGTGGCGCTTTCCCATAGCTTCCCGCAATGCGCTGTAGGGGAGGGGACAGCCGGGCCCGGCTGCGCACTCCCGACCCGTACAGGCTATCGTTAAAATGGCACGCACCAATTGCGTCTGTAGCGGCGCTCAGTGAGCGCCATGCAGACTGGCAACTTTTGCGGTACGCATTCTGTGGCGTGAAGCTCTCAGATTTGTCATTGCGAGGAGGCCAAAGGCCGACGTGGCAATCTCGGGAAGGCAGTTGCGTTTTCGCCGATAGCTTTCCCACGATGCGGCCGGGTACTGCGAGATTGCCACGTCGCTTCGCTCCTCGCAATGACACGTCAGGGGAACGCGAGGTGCACCAGTGCCCTCCTGCGGTTTAATTCCCCTGTACAAGGCGCTCGCTGAGCGCCATGCAGACTGGCAACTTTTGCGGTACGCATTCTGTGGCGTGAAGCTCTCAGATTTGTCATTGCGAGGCCCCAACGGGGCCGTGGCGCCCTGAGCGCGAAGCGCGAGGAAGTGCCCTTGGGGTGCAATCTCGGGAAGGCACTTCCAAATCACAAAAAAGCCCCGGCGAGAACGCAAATCGTTTCGCCGGGGCTTACTAAAATCCGTATCATTTTCTCATAAACGCGCAAATTGATACTTGACTTTTTCTCTGCATATGTTACGATAGAAACGTGGAAACCCACCGTCCATGGTTGATTCCGATTGACGGTGTACGGTTCAGAGACGGTTGCCTGTCATCCCGCGGGTGCGGAATGGAGGCAGGTATATAGCTCCTGCGGGAAATATCCCAAAGGAGGTGATATACATAACACTTCAAGACCTGTTCTGGGTTCTTTCGATCATCTGGCATCTCTGCCAGATCGCCGATTGGCTTCGGAAAGAAAAAAAGTGAGCCGTCTGTCGCAACCAGACGACTCACTGATTTGTGAATGATCTAATTCACAAATCGGAAAGAGATACGTTATGTTTGTGGCAACCGTCTGGGTTTCCACATCTTTATTATATCCGCCTGCTCCCGAAATGTCAAATACATTTTGACGAAAATCCGGAGTTGTGCAAGGCAGCTGTTTGCGCGTTGTAGGGGAGGGGACAGCCGGGCCCGGCGATGCACTTGCAGCCCGTACAAACCGCCGTCAAAATGGCAAACGCCCCCGATTTGTCATTGCGAGGAGGCCAAAGGCCGACGTGGCAATCTCGGGAAGGCAGCTGCGTTTTCGCCGATAGCTTTCCCACGATGCGGCCGGGTACTGCGAGATTGCCACGTCGCTTTGCTCCTCGCAATGACACGTCAGGGGAGCGCGAGGTGCACCAGTGCCCTCCTGCGGTTTAATTTCCCTGTACAAGGCGCTCACTCCCCGTAAAGGGGACGCCGTATCCGTAAGGCGGCAAAGCCGCCAACGGCTGCGCAGTGAGCGGCGCTACACCCCATATTTCGGCCTTTGCCATTTTAACGGCGGCTTGTACGGGCTGCGAGTGCCGCGCCGGGCGAGGCATGCCTCGCCCCTACAACGCACGACTGGCAGCCCTGCAACACTTTCCACTCTCCATTTTCCACGAAAAAAAATCCCGGACCTGCGTCCGGGAATTTTTTTCTCAATCTTCCATTCAAATACTCAAACTTCCAGTTTGGCCGTCAGGGTCTCCTTTGCGCCCCAGCGGTCCACGACGGGCTGCACCGTGTCCTTCAGGAAGCGCGTCACCTGCGACGGGCAGCAGCCGATGAAGGCCCGCGGGTCGAGCATCTCCTCCAGCTCCTCCCGGCTCAGCGGGAACAGCGGGTCGGCCGCGATGCGGTCGAGCAGGTCGTTCTGCCCGCCCTCGAGCTTTACGCGGGCAGCCGCGGCGTGGGAATGCACGCGCAGAGCCTCGTGCAGCTCCTGCCGGTCGCCTCCGCGCTTCACAGACTCCATGAGAATGTTCTCCGTGGCCATGAACGGCAGCTTCTCCATCACGCGGCGGGCGATGACGCGCTCATAGACCACGATGCCCTCCGTGATGTTCATATAGATGTTCAAAATGGCGTCCGTCGCCAAAAATGCCTCCGCCACGGAAAGACGCTTGTTTGCCGAGTCGTCGAGCGTGCGCTCGAACCACTGCGTGCCCGCCGTGAACGCGGGGTTCAGGCTGTCCGTCATCACATAGCGCGCCAGCGCGCACATGCGCTCCGAGCGCATGGGGTTGCGCTTGTACGGCATGGCGGACGAGCCGATTTGGTGCTTTTCAAACGGCTCCTCCAGCTCCTCGAACGACTGGGCGATGCGCAGGTCGTTCGCGAACTTCATCGCGCTCTGGGCGATGCCGGACAGGGCCGAGAGGAAGTAGCTGTCCACCTTGCGGGAATACGTCTGGCCGGACACCGGCACGACGCCCGCAAAGCCCATCTCGTCCGCGATCAGGCGCTCCATCTCCTGAATTTTGCCCTCGTCGCCGCCGAACAGCTCGAGGAACGAGGCCTGTGTGCCGGTCGTGCCCTTCGAGCCGAGCAGCTGCAGGCGCGACAGGCGGAACTCCAGCTCATCGATGTCCATGAGCAGCTCGTTGATCCACAGCGCCGCGCGCTTGCCCACGGTCGTGAGCTGGGCGGGCTGCAGATGGGTGTAGCCGAGGCAGGGCGTGTCCTTCCAGCGGTCGGCAAAGGCCGAGAGGTTCCGCACGACCTGCACGGCCTTCTTCACCACGAGCTGCGCGGCCTCGCGCAGGATGATGAGATCCGTGTTGTCGCCGACGTAGCACGACGTCGCGCCGAGGTGGATGATGCCCGCCGCCTTCGGGCACTGCAGGCCGTAGGCGTAGACGTGGCTCATCACGTCGTGGCGCACCTCGCGCTCGCGGGCCTCGGCCTCAGCATAGTTGATGTCATCGCGGTGGGCCTCCAGCTCGGCGATCTGCTCGTCCGTGATGGCAAGGCCGAGCGTCTTTTCCGCGCGGGCCAGGGCGATCCACAGCCGCCGCCAGGTGCGGAATTTGAAGTCCTGCGAGAAAAGATACTGCATCTCCGCGCTGGCATAGCGCGTGGAGAGCGGGGAAATATAACGGTCCGTCTGCATGATGTTCTCCTCTTTTTACAACTGAGTCCGATCGATCGAACGGGGAGCCTCTGATGGAATTCACAAGCGTGGATGGCGTGAGATTTTTCGTCGAGTCGAGGTTTGGAAAGCGCAGGCGTACTTTGTGTACTCCAAGCTTTCTGAACCGATGGATCGGCGGAAAAGATTCGGCATCCGCCGAAGGGAATTCCATCAGAGGTTCCCCATTAAACTCCGATGTTCTGGTTTCTGTTTACGATCCGGGTCGTGACCTCGCCGCTCCGGCGGTCGATAAAGGCCGTGAAGAGCGACACGCGGTTTTCCGCGTGCAGGCCGTACCACACCGCCGCGGTGAAGTCCTCCTGACTGCCGCAGATGGTCACGGCGCGCGGCTCTCCGCAGAAGGACGGCAGCGGCGTGCCGTCGCCCTCGTAGGTGTAGATGATGTGTCCCATCCCGGCGCGCGGCACGTCATAGTCGAAGACGCTGCGCTGGCAGCAGCGCGGGCTGCCCTCCATCGCCTTGAGAATGGACAGGGCATAGTGCCCGTCCGGATACAGCAGGCCCGAGATGCGCGGCGTGAAGTCCGGCGCGTCCTGCTTGAACGTGCTGGCGCGCAGCGCCTCCTCCCACGGGCGGCCGACGGCGAAGCAGTCGCGGATGGCGTCGGTCTGGTCGCCGTTCGAAACGACCCACGCCTCGCCGATGCGCCGCACCGGGTTATAGAGGATGCCCTTGGGATCCGTCATAGCCGCAGGGTCGAAGGCCTGCGCGCGGATGCCGTCGTCCGTCCGGACAAACACGCGGTTGCGGCTGTTGGCGCTGCGGCCCATGATGAAATAGGCCAGCACGCTGCACCGGTCGTCGCCGGAGCGGCCGAGCACGATGCCGCGGCCCGGATAGGGATTGTCCCGCAGCAGACGCGAAATGTCATACATTCTGATTCTCCTCCCTGCCCCGTCTGAAAAAAAACGGCGCACCTGCCGCAAACGCAGGTGTGCCCAGACGGTCGGCAACGAACCGATCCTGCCGCGCGATCCCGAAAACCGGGTCTGTATTTTTGAACGCGCCGCTTTCTCTTTGTGCCTTTATTTTATCACATTTGCCCGCGTTCGTCAAATCCCGCCGTGACGGAATAATCAACGAACGTTTCGGGTTCCCCCGCGGATTTTTGTGCTTTTTCCATAGAACGAAGATATTTGTAATGTTATGTGTAGAGGAAGAGCGGGATGGAAGTGGAAAGACGAGAATGGAACGTGGAGAGCTGCACGAGGCTTTCTGCCGTGCATTGTAGGGGAGGGGCATGCCCCTCCCGACACTGCACCGGCGGGAAGTGCGGGCCAATGTTAAAAAGGCAATGGCCCCCAAGTTTGTCATTGCGAGGGCGCTCTGCGCCCGTGGCAATCTCGGGAAGGCACTTCCAGTTCGTACAAGGTGCCGATAAAAACGCACCGACCGATTGCGTCTGTAGCGGCGCTCACTGCGCAGCCGTTGGCGGCTTTGCCGCCTTACGGATGCGGCGTCCCCTTTACGGGGAGCGAGCGCCTTGTACAGGGGAATTAAACCGCAGGAGGGCACTGGTGCACCTCGCGCTCCCCTGACGTGTCATTGCGAGGAGCAAAGCGACGTGGCAAT
>NZ_DBFZUT010000091.1:0-4869 GCF_048519415.1 Faecousia sp.
GCTCAGCGCCTGCGGCCTGGCTGACGCGCCCTATATGGAGCCGGTCCGCACCTACTGCGCCGCCCTGCAGGACGACGATTTCACCCGCCTGCAGGAGGCCATCCCCCCCGCCGTGCTCAATGCGGACGGCTTCGATGCCGGGGAGCTGGCCAATGTGCGCGATTCGTTCGCCAAGGGCAGCAGCAACGACTATGACATCACGCCAAAGGAGCTGGACAGCCGCCGCATCCCCGAGAGCGGCTGCCGCGTGCTCGAGGATTATTTCCGCCAGCAGTACGACTGGATCATGACCGTCGACGAGGCACGGCTCGTCAAATTCCGCGTTTCGTTCACGGGTGAGCTGGATGGCCAGCTCAATGTCCGCGCCGTGTGCTACCAAACCGGCGGGCACTGGTACCTCGACCTCAGCGCCGTGAATCTGAACCTGTTCAGCTGAAGAAAACACAAGCGGAGAGCCTGCGCTCTCCGCTTTTGATATCGTATAATGAAAAAAGGCAAGCCCCCGGCTGCCGTTCATACGGTATGCACCAATTGTGCCTGTAGCGGCGCTCAGGGAGCGCCATGCAGGCCGTAGGCTTTGCAGTGCGAATTCGATGGCGCAAGGCTAACAAGTTTGTCATTGCGAGGGCGCTTCGCGCCCGTGGCAATCTCGCAGAGCCAGGCTGAATCATTGGAAAACCTTCGGCGAAAACGCAAACCGTTTCACCGGGACAGTTTCTGTCAAAATGTATTTGACATTTCTGGCAAGGGTGGATATAATAAAGATGTGGAAACCCGGACGGTTGCCACAACCATATACATGTCAACCGATTTGTGAGTCGCTCATCACAAATCAGTGAGCCGTCTGGTTGCAACAGACGGCTCACTTTTTACCATTTCGGAACCAGTCGATGATCTGGCAAATCAGCCAGAGGATCGAAAGTACCCAGAACAGGTCCTGAAGTGTTATATGTATCACCTCCTTCGGGATATTTCCCGCAGGGGCTATACATGTCTGCCTCCATTCCGCTCCTGCGGGATGACAGGCAACCGTCTCTGAACCGTACACCGTCAATCGGGATCAACCATGGACGGCGGGTTTCCACATTGATATCGTAACATACACAGAGAAAAAGTCAAGTATCAATTTGCGCGTTTGTGAGAAATCTACGGTTATTATCGCAGGCCCCCAGATTTGTCATTGCGAGGCCACGAAGTGGCCGTGGCGCCCTGAGCGCGCAGCGCGAGGAAGTGCCCTTGGGGTGCAATCTCGCAGAGCCCGGTTGAATCATTGGAAAGCCTTCGGCGAAAACGCAACTGCCTTCCCGAGATTGCAACGGGCGCAAAGCGCCCTCGCAATGACAAATCGGGGGCGTCTGCCATTTTAACGACAGCCTGTTCATTTCGGCAGCTCTGCGCTGGGAGGGACATGTCCCTCCCCTACAACGCGCGGCCGGAGGCCTTGTGCATCCTTCCACTTTCCATTTTCAATTTTCCACCCGCCGTATGCTGCTCCCCAGCATTGGCGCGCAACACCATAAAAAAGCCTGCACAGGTCGTTTCCTGCGCAGGCTTTGCTTATTCCTGATTTTCCACAAAGGCAGTCAGATCGCCCACCGTGCGGATCCCCTGCAGGTCGTCATCCGTCCATTCGATGCCGAATTCCTGCTCCAGGGAAAGCATCAGATCACCGAGATCCGACGGCTCCATCTCCAGATCCTCCAGCATCACGGTGTCTGGTGTCACGCGGCTCTCGTCGCATGCCAGCTGCTCGCAAAGAAATTCGCGGATCGTTTCAAAAACCATGGATAACACCTCCCCCCTGTGAATTGCCCGCTACAAGTATACAGGCTCTAACAGGGAAATGCAAGAGGCAAGCGCATGGAATCCGGCAAAAATTTCCGCTGCGCATCGGGCGCTGTTTTCAGCCTGCGAGGACCTCGACCTTCCGCACGCCGTCCACCTGAGAAAGCGCGCGCATCAGCGCCTCAACGCCCTGCGAGATGCCGCCCGTCTCGGCCGAGATCGTCACGGAGGCACAGCCGTTTGTCGGAATTGACTGATTGATCGTCAGTATATTTGCGCCGAATTGGGCAAAAATGGTGAGTATGCTGGAAAGCAGGCCCGTCATGTCCCGCAGCAGCAACTGGAAGGTCAGAATGCGGCCAGCCATCAGGTTCTGGAACGGCGAGATGGAATCGCGATACTTGTAAAATGCACTGCGGCTGATGCCCGTGGCGCGCGCGGCGTCATTCACCGTTGCGACCTCACCGGTCTCCAGCAGCCACTTTGCCTCGGCGACCTTGAGAAAAACCTCCGGCAGCGCCTGGGCCTCCACGATATAGTATTTCGGAAGCTGTGCCATATATGGCTCCTCCTGTTCACAAGAGATGTGCAGATGTTTCCCGAACAAGTGCATTCTAACATAAGCGCCCCGAAAATGCAAGCGCAATCCGCGCGGCGCGGTCGAAAGGAGTCGAGGAAATGAAAAAGCTCTGGCAGCTGTGCGCCTGCGCCGCCGGGGTGCTGGCGGGCCTGTGGCTCACGGCGCGCATCCTCCTGCCCGTCGGCCTGCCGTTCCTGCTCGGTCTCGGCCTTGCCCGGCTGGCCCGGCCGCTTGCCGCGCGCCTGCGCCGCCTGCCGCACGGGCTGGCTGCATTCCTCAGCGTGACGGCCGTGTGCCTCGCCGCGGCCGCCGTGCTCACGGGCCTCGGCTGGGCGCTGTGGCAGGGCTGCGCTGCCCTGTGCGCCCGTCTGCCTGGTCTGCTCTCCACGCTGGCCGAGCCGCTGCAGCGCCTGCATGCCGCTGCCCTGCATCTGGCCAGCCGCCTGCCGGACGGCATGGGAGAGGCTGCAGCCCAGTGGGTCGACAGGCTGTTTGCGGGCGGGAGTGTCGTGGCCGACTCCGTGTCGCAAGGCGTGTTCGGCTGCGTCACGCGCGTGCTCGGCTGGATGCCGCAGCTGCTGCTCTTCGGGCTGACGGCCCTGCTGTCCGCCTATTTCCTCGCGGGCGATGCGCCGAGGCTCCGCGCCCTTGCGGCGCGCCATGTGCCGGAGGAATGGCGGGCGCGCGGCGGGCAACTCCTTGTGCGTCTGCGCGCTGCCCTGCGGGGCTATGTCCTCGCACAGGGAAAGCTCCTGCTCGTAACGTTCGGCGTCGTTTCGCTCGGCCTGCTCGCCGCGCTGCGGCGGCCGCACGCCGTGCTTTTGGGCGCGCTCATCGCCGTGGTCGATGCCCTGCCCGTCCTCGGCTCCGGGACGGTGCTGCTGCCGTGGGCGGCCGTCTCCCTGCTGCGCGGGTCCGGCGGCCTTGCCCTCGGCCTGACCGTCACCTATGCCGCCGCGGCCTTTGCCCGCTCGGCCCTTGAGCCGCGCCTGCTCGGGCGGCAGATCGGCCTGCCGCCGCTGCTGACGCTCCTGTCGCTCTACGCGGGCTATCGCCTGTTCGGTCTTGCGGGGATGATCCTCCTGCCTCTCGCCGTGCTGCTTGCAAAGCAGGTGTGGGAGCTGGCGGAGGGGAATGGCGAGGGCATCGATGGAGCGTTGTAGGGGGACGGCATGCGGCGAGTGGAAAATAGAAAATGGAAAGTTTCGCAAGGCTGCCGATTCGTACCGGCCGCCGTGAAAACGGTATGCACCAATTGCGTCTGTAGCGGCGGTCAGTGACCGCCTTTGGCAGCTGCAAATCTGGAGGTATTTCCGGCGAATGTGTAAGGCTCCCAAGCTTGTCATTGCGAGGAGGCCGCAGGCCGACGTGGCGCCCTGAGCGCGCAGCGCGAGGAAGTGCCCTTGGGGTGCAATCTCGGGAAGGCACTGCCGATTCGCACAGGCTGTCGATAAAAGCGTACCAACCGATTGCATCTGTAGCGGCGTTCCCTGCGCAGCCGTTGGCGGCTTTGCCGCCTTACGGATGCGGCGTCCCCTTTACGGGGGTTGAGCGCCATTGGCAGCTGCAGATTCCTGTGTACCCCGCCGACCGCACTGGCCACCAGATTTGTCATTGCGAGGGCGCTTTGCGCCCGTGGCAATCTCGGGCAGGCAGTTGCGATTTTACCGATCGCTTTCCCACGATGCGGCCGGGTACTGCGAGATTCCCACGTCGCTTCGCTCCTCGGAATGACAATTCTGGAACCCCTGCGCGTTCGACGATGCCGCTCCCTACATGAGCCTATACGCAAAAAAAACGGGCCCTCCCGGGTCCGCTTTTTTTGCTCAGTATTCCCGAATGACGGCCTTGACCTTGCCGAGGATCTGCGCCTCGCGGCCGTCGATGGGGTCGTAGGCGGGATTCTCCGGCATGAGCCAGACCTCGCCGCCGCGCCGCCGCAGGCGCTTGACTGTCGCCGAGTCGCCGAGCAGCGCCACGACGATCTCGCCGTTTTCCGCCGTCTGCTGCGGCCGCACGACGACCTTGTCGCCGTCAAAAATGCCCGCCTCGATCATGGAATCGCCGCGCACACGCAGCGCAAAGCACCCGGCCTCGGCCTCCCACGGCACATAGCCCTCGATATTCTCCACGGCGAGGATCGGCTGACCGGCCGTCACGACGCCGACGAGCGGCACGCCCTGCGGCGCGGCCTCGGCCCCGAGCGAAATGGCGCGGTTCTTGCCGCCATCCATTTCAATGGCGCCGCTGCGGCTCAGCTCCGACAGGTGATAGTGCACGGAGGCCGTGGAGCGCAGACCGACCCCGGCCATGATCTCGCGCGTCGTCGGCGGATAGCCGTGCGAAGCGATATAGTCCTTCAGAAAAGCGTAGATCTCCTCCCGCTTGCTGCTGCTGCGCCCCATATTCGTCCCTCCAATGGTATGGCAGCCCCGCACAATTGCACCTTCGGCGGATATTTTTCGCCGAATGCGCTCGCTGAATTGTGTGGTGCTGTCTTTGCC
>NZ_DBFZUT010000092.1:0-12546 GCF_048519415.1 Faecousia sp.
TCTTCTTCGTGTCGGCGTTGGGGTAGATCTTTTTGATGTTTTTCAGCGTAACATTTGCCATGCTACCGGCTCTGATCCGGGAGCCTCCGCTTGCCCGGACCTCACATCGGCGCGCGAAGCGCGGATGCATTACGGCAGGTCTCCACACTGCCGCACCGCAAGCCTGCGGTGGGTGATTCCTCCTTATCCGGCGGTCCGCCGCTAACGGGGTGGAGTAGCGACGCCTACCTTAATACCATAAATTGTAGCATATCCTGCCGCGCTCTGCAATGCATTGAACCGCCAAAAAGTGGGCCCATAATTTGTGCACCATGACGAAAACGTTTAACATCCTGCAAAAAGTGCGGAAAAGATAGGAAATGGAGAGAATCAAGCAAGGAAAGAGGCCGGCACGGTGACGCACCGGCGGCTCGTACCGGGTTAACGAAAGCAGTGTGCGCCGCTACAGGCCCTGTCGGGCCGGCACACACAAAACCGGGGCACGTCTTGCGGCGTGTCCCGGTCCTATGCGCTTACTGCAGCGCGTACTTCTTTGTATAGGCGTGGTAGAGGTCGGTATAGTCCTTGCTGCCGCCCTCCTTGACCTCGGAGAGATACTCGTGCGTGTCGAAGCTGCCTGCACTCGTCTCGATGAGAGAGACGGCGATGTTCGAGCAGTGGTCGGACACGCGCTCGTAGTTCGTCAGCAGGTCATTGAGCACGAAGCCGTTCTGAATCGTGCACTTGCCGCTCTGCAGGCGCTCGACGTGCGTCGACTTGGCGGCGGAGATCAGGCAGTCGATGACCTGCTCCAGCGGCTCGACGTGGCGCGCCATTTCGAGGTTGTGCTCGCTGAAGGCGTCGATGGTCAGTTCCAGAATTTCCGTCAGAGCGTTCGTCAGGTTCTGCAGCTCCTTCACGGCATCCTCGGAGAAAACGATGTGCTTGTCGTGGATCTCCTCAGCCGTCTTGCGCAGGTTGACGGCATGGTCGCCCAGACGCTCGAAATCGCCGATGGTGTGCAGCATGTTCGAGACCTTCCGCGAGTCCGCGATAGACAGCGAGCGGCTCGAGAGCTTGACGAGGAAGGTGCCGAGCTTGTCCTCGTAGAGGTCCAGCTCGTCCTCGTGCTTCAGAATTTCGTCTGCCACCTTGACGTCGTAGCTCTGGCAGATATTGATGGCCGAGAGAATCGTCATGCGGGCGAGAGTCGCCATTTTGACCGTCATGTCGCTGGCCTCGCCGACGGCGATAGACGGCGTGCCGAGCAGGCGCTCGTCGAGGAAGGCGTAGGTCTCCTTCTTCTTGGAGGGGCGGATGACAAAATTGGCGAAGCGCTCGAGCTGCTTCGTGAACGGGCACAGCAGCGCCGTGGTGAAGAGGTTGAAGATCGTGTGCACGGCCGAGATGCCGACGGCGTTGATTGGCGTGGCCACAAAGGCGAAATGGAAGATGGCGTGCAGCCCATAGAACAGGCACAGGCACACCACCGTGCCGATGAGGTTGAACGTGATGTGCACGACGGCGACCTTGCGGGCGTTCTTGTTGACACCGATGGACGAGATGAGCGCCGTGACGCAGGTGCCGATGTTCTGGCCCATGATGATCGGGATAGCGACGCCATAGGAGATCTGGCCCGTGGCGGCCAGCGTCTGCAGGATGCCGACGGAGGCGGCGGAGGACTGGATCACACCCGTGACGACCGCGCCGACGAGCACGCCGAGCAGCGGGTTCTCAAACGCCGTCAGGATGCTCGTAAAGGCCGCGGAATCCTCCAGGCCGGAAACGGAGCTTCCCATGAGCGTCATGCCGTACATCAGAACGGCGAAGCCGACAAGAATTTTGCCGATGTCGCGCTTGCGGGGCTTTTTGCACATCATGATGAGCACAACGCCGATGAACGCGATGATCGGGGAGAAATTCTCCGGCTTGAGCAGCTGGATCCAGCCCGTGCCATTCACGCCGGACAGCGACAGGATCCACGGCGTGAGCGTCGTGCCGATGTTCGAGCCCATGATGACGCCGATTGTCTGCCCGAGCTGCATGATACCCGAGTTGACCAGGCCGACGAGCATGACCGTCATAGCGGACGAGGATTGGATGGCGATGGTGATGACCGCACCGAGCGCCATGCCCGCGAAGCGGTTCTTCGTCATCGTTTTGAGGGAGCGCTCCAGCGAGCCGCCTGCCAGCTTTCCCAGTCCGCCGGACATCACGTTCATGCCATAGAGGAAGAACGCAAGCCCGCCGAGCAGAGTGAAGACCTTCAGAAGCACTGTCATAGGGAAACTCTCTACTTTCTATCTGTATTCGGAAAGGTACGGCCCTACCGCACCAACTACACTATATCGCAGAAAACGGAGCACGTCAAGGCCCATTTTCCGGAATTCCGGATTCAGAGCTTCCTTAGAGCACAAAGCCGCCGTTCACCGGCAGGTTCTGCCCCGTGACAAACTCCGCCTCCGCAAGATAGACCATGGCCCGTGCCACGTCCTCCGGCGTGCCGTTTTTGCCGAGCGGGGCCTCCTGTGCCAGCTCCGCGAGCACCTCCGGCGCGACGTTTGCGACCATGTCCGTCAGGATGACGCCGGGCGAGACGCAGTTGACGCGGATGCCGGACGGCCCCAGCTCCTGTGCCAGCGCCTTCGTCAGGGCGAGCACCGCGCCCTTCGTGGCGGAGTAGCACGCCTCGCACGACGCGCCGACTTGCCCCCACATGGAAGAGACGTTGATGATGCAGCCGCTCTGCCTGCGCAGCATGGCGGGCAGGACGGCGTTCACGCAGTGGTAGATGCCGCCGACGTTCACGGCGAACAGCCGGTCCCACTGTGCCTGTGTGATCTGCGAGATAAGGCCGTAGTGGCAGATGCCCGCGTTGTTCACGAGCACGTCCGTCTCCGGCAGGCACGAAACGGCGTCCAGCACGGCCTGCGCGTCGGTAACGTCGCAGCGGACGGCCTCTGCGCCTGCCTCGGCCGAGACAGCGGCTGCCGCCGCGTCGTTTTTTTCATAGAAAAAGCTCACGGCATAGCCTGCGGCCGTAAAGGCGCGCACGGCGGCCGCGCCGATGCCCCGGCTGCCGCCGGTGATCAGGGCGTGACGCATGCGCTCGCCTCCTCTCCGTCCGGGATGCGGAACAGCCGCCGCGCGTTGGCAGCGGTCAGCACGCCCGCCTCCTCCGGGGTCAGGCCGCGCAGGGCCGCGATCTTTGCCGCAACGAGCGGCACATAGCGGCTGTCGTTGCGGCGGCCGCGGTACGGCTCCGGAGCCATATACGGGCAGTCCGTCTCGATCAGGATGCGGTCAAGCGGCAGGGCCTGCACGGCCTCGACGGCGCGGCGGGCGTTTTTAAACGTCACAACGCCGGTAAAGCCGATGTACCACCCGCGCTCGACGAGCCACAGCGCCATTTCCGGCGAGCCGGAGAAGCAGTGGAACACGCCAAAGGCCTTCGGATGGGCGCGCAGGATGTCCATGGCGTCGCCGTGGGCCTCGCGCTCGTGCACGATGACGGGGAGGTCCAGCTCCTCGGCCAGCGAAAGCTGCTTTTCAAAGGCCACGCGCTGCTGCGTGCGGGGCACGTCCTCATAATGATAGTCCAGCCCGATCTCGCCGATGGCGCGCACGCGCGGCGAGGCGCACAGGGCGCGGTAGCGGGCAAGCAGGGCGCCGTCCACATGATCGGCGTCGTCCGGGTGGCTGCCGACGGCGGCATAGAGGAACGGATACTGCTCCGCCAGCCGCACAGACCGCTCCGAGGACGGCAGGTCGCAGCCCACGTTCATCACCATGGTCACGCCGTGGTTTTTGAGATCGTCCAAAATGGCCGCGCGGTCGCCGTCAAAATGCGCGTCGTCCAGATGGGCGTGCGAATCAAAATACATGGGTCATTCCTCCTCCTGCGTCAGCGGGCGGCAGGTGAACAGCAGGATCTGCCGCGGCTCCTCCCGCAGCACGCGCAGGGCGGCGCGGGTGCGCGCGGGGTCAAAGTTCACGAGCGCGTCGTCGAGCACCATCGGCGCATCCGGCGGCAGCAGACGGCGGCACATGGCCAGCCGCAGCGCAAGATACATCTGATCCGCCGTGCCGCAGCTCATGGCGGCGGCGGGACGCATGACCTGCCCGTCCGCCTCGCGCACGGACAGATGCATGTCCGGCTCCAGCAGCACGCGGGGATACTTATTTTCTGTCAGCTCGGCAAGAATATGCCCCGCCTCGGCCGTGATCTGCGGTGAAAAACGTGCGCGGAGCGTCTCATCGGCGCGGCGCAGGGCCTCGGACGCCAGCTCCACGGCGGCGTTTGCCTCCTCGGCGTCGGCGATCCGGCGGTCGAGCTGCTCCAGCTCCGCCTCGATGCGCACGGCGTCTCCCTGCGCAGAAATTTGCCCGCGCTTGTGGGCCAGACGGGCGCGGAGCGAGGCCAGCGCCTCGTCGGCCTGCTCAAGGCGGCGGCCGATCTCGGCGGGATCATAGCGCAGCGCCTCCTCGTCCGGCGCAGCATCGGTGGGCGCGTCGCCGACGATGTCTGCCATTGCCCCGATCTGCCGGTGCAGGGACTCAAGCTCGCGGTTCGCGGCCGCGGCGGCCTCCTGCGTCTGCCGGGCCTCCTGCAGCGCGCTGCGGGCCGCGGAGAGTCCCTGTGTGCCGGGCGCAAAGCGGGCGACCGCGCCGATACGATCGTTCAGCTCCGCCTGCCGGGCCGTCACGGCCTTCTCCAGCAGCCGCTGCTGCCGTTCCGCAGCCTGCCGGGCCTGCTGCCACTGCGTGCGGGCCTCTCCCTGCCGGGCGGCAAGCCCGGAGAGCGCGGCGGGATCGTCCGTTCCGAACGGCCGGAGCAGGTCCTCGGCCTGTTCGGCGGCCCGCTCGGCCTGCACGGCCTTCCTCCGCAGCAGGACCAGCGAGAGGACGACGGCGGCAAGCCCAGCTCCGGCGACGCCAAGGCCGATAGGCAGCGAAACAAAGCACAGCCCCGCGCCCGCCAGCACTGCGGCGGCGCACGGCAGCAGGATCGGGAGTTTTTTCGGCACGCGGACGGCGTGGAGCACGTTCCACTGCACCTGTACGTCCCGCGCGCGCCGCTCGGCCTCGTCCGGGCCGCAGCCAGCAAAGCCGGGCAGGTCCTCAGGCTTTTCCGGCAGCTTCACGCCGATGGCGGCGTCGAGCTGGGCCGTCTGCAGGCGCTCGGCGGCGTCCTCCAGACCGCGGACCAGGAGCTGCAGCATCTGCTCATCCGGAAGCCCCGCAGTCTGCTCCGCCAGCGCAGCGCAGCGGGCGGCAAGTGCCGTTTCGCGCTCCTGCAGCTCCGTCAGACCGGCGCGGCGGCGGGCAGCCTGCGCCCGCTCGATACGGGCGCGAAGGTCCTGCAGGCGGCTGCGCGCGGCCTCGGCCCCGGCGCAGGCGGCGCTCAAGTCCATGGCCTCTGCCTGTGCGGCGCGCAGGGCGGAAAGCTGTGCCTGCAGCTCGTCCCGCCGGGCCTGCAGCCGGGGCAGCAGACCGGTGCGGTAGGTATATTTGTTCTTCAGGTCGCGCAGCTTCTTCTCCAGCGCGGAGGCCGACGGGCCTTCCTCGCCGGTGGTGACAAGGGCGCTCAGCCGCTGCTCGAGCTGGGCGTCGCTCGAAACGGCCATGCCGAGCTGCCGCACGAAGGCCGTTCGCTCGAACACGCTCCGCTCCGCGCCGCACAGCATGCGGCCGCAGTTCTCGGCCGTCAGCTCCGGCACGGGTGTGCCGCTCTCCGTCTCATAGGCGCGGAACACGCCCATGGGCGTCCTGCCCTGCGAGCGCCGCTCGATCGTGACGGCGCGGCCGTTCCAGATCAGATCGATCGCGCCCTCCATGGAGCTGCCGTCCCACGGACGGTAGCGCTCCTTGGCGGGCAGATTCTGGTTTTCCCGCGTGGCGCGCTCACGCGTGTCGATGCCATAGAGCATCGCCAGCAGGAAGGCGCTCCACGTCGATTTCCCGGCTTCGTTCGGCAGGCACAGCTCGTTGAGCCCCTCATGCAGGGTCAGCGTGCCGTGCAGCTTGCCGAAGTTTGCCCGTAATTGCAGCAGGATCACAGCGGCACCTCCCGTCCGTCCATCAGGGCAAGGCCGAGCCGCGCAGCGCGCGCGACGACCTGCCTCCTTTCGTCTGTTTCTGCGTCCTCAAACTGCGCGTGCAGTCCGTCGAGGAAGTGACCGCGCAGTGTGTCCTCGCCGCAGGCCTCCCAAAGGTCCTGCTTCGGCCGCGTGCGGTCGCGCAGGTCCAGACTGAAAAACTGCGGCTCCAGCGCCGCCTGCAGGGCGGCAAGATCGACGGGGGCTGCCTCACCCGTCAGCTCGATGCGGCAGCAGCTGCCCTCGAGCTCCGGCGTCAGGGCAGCGCGGACGGCGGCAAGCGCATCCTCTCCGGCCGGGACGGAAAGACGCTCATAGCGCCGCGCCCCGCAGGGCACGAATTCCGTGCGGCAGGCGCCCTTTTCGGCCGAAACGAGCAGGGCTCCCTTCTCGCCGCATTCGTCGAACCCCCGTCCCATCAGGCAGCCGGGCCACGCGCACAGCGTGCCGCCGTCGCGCCGCTCGCCGCGGCGGTGGATGTGGCCAAGGGCGGCATAATCCAGCCCGGAGGCCGCCAGCGCGGCGGGGGAGACGGGATTATAGGGCGAGGTCGGGTTCTCGGCGTCGCCGTGCAGGACGAGAATATTCAGACGTGAAGGGTCCGCGGCGCGGAAGCCGTCCAGCATGGCGGGCATCTCCGCGCGCAGGAAGCCCGCGCCGTAGATGTCGAGCTCCGGCAGGCTGATGCGCTCCGGCTCCGCCGAGCGGAAGATATGGACGTTTTCGGGCCAACCGTTTTCCAGGTACGGCGAGCCGGGCAGCAGCGCATCATGGTTGCCGGGCGCGATAAAAACGGGGCAGCGGCAGGCCGCCAGCGCGGCCCGGAGCGCCTCGAGCGTGTCACGGTAGACACGGGCGCTGTCAAACAGGTCGCCCGCCAGCAGCACGGCCGCGCAGCCCTCGGACAGCGCGGTCAGCCGCTCGAGCACGAGCCTCTGCTCGGCGCGGCGCTGGGCGGCCTTCTCCGGCGGCAGGGCCGAAAAGGCGGAATCAAGATGCAGATCCGCCGCATGCAGCAGCTTAACCATGGATATCCACCCTCCTGACGGCCGTGCAGCGGCCGGTAGCGTCGTCGATCGTAAACAGGCAGGCCTCGAGCTTGCACGGGCCGGGCGCGGGCTCATAGCGGCTGGGAAGATCGCCCCGGAAGCGCCGGATGGACAGCTCCGGCCGGATGCCGAGCACGGAATCGCGCGGGCCGGTCATGCCGAGGTCCGTCACATAGCCCGTGCCCTGCGGCAGGATCATCGTGTCCGCCGTCGGCACATGGGTGTGCGTGCCCCAGACGGCGCTGACCTGCCCGTCGAGCATCCGGCCCATGGCCAGCTTTTCCGACGTGGCCTCGGCGTGCAGCTCCACAAGGATGAGCTTTGTCTGAATTTTGCGCAGGATGCGCTCGACGAGCTGGAAGGGGTTGTCCGGCGTGTAGTCCATGCCGCACCGGCCGATGAGGTCGATGACGGCCACGTCGCCGAACGGTGTTTCAAACACGCCCCAGCCGCGGCCGGGCTGCTGCTGCGGCAGGTTCGCCGGGCGCAGCACCTCGCGCGACCGCTCAAGATAGGGCACGAGCTCGCGCCTGCCCCAGGTGTGGTTCCCCATGGTGATGACGTCGGCCCCGGCGCTCAGCAGCTCCTCCGCCTGCGCGGGCAGCATGCCCAGCACGGCGGCGTTCTCACCGTTCACAACGCAGAAATCGACCGACAGCTCCCGGCGCAGCCGCGGGAGCGCCGCCTTGCAATATTTGACACCGGCGGGCGCGACCACATCGCCGACCGCCAGAATGTTTCGTTCCATCGCAGGATCTCCTTTCCGGACATTGTCCTCAGCTTGTCAAAAAAGTCCTTTCGGACTTTTCGCCAAGCTGAGGCCTTTCCGAATTGCAAAATCAAATTTTGCAGCATGATTTTGCAATTCTGCCGCTGCGGCGGGGGATCAAACGCGAAAGGACACCCTGACGGTTTCCTTTCCCACGTTCCTTCCCTCCGTAACTTTCAGCTGAGCGTTATTTTGACAATCTGTGTTCCTCCTTTTCTATTATATCGAAAAACGCCGCAAAGCACAACCGGAAAACGGAAAGTCGTGCCGGACGCACGCGTCTTGTAGGGGAGGGGACAGCCGGGCCCGGCGCTGCACCTGCGTAAGAAACAGGCTGTCAGTAAAACAGTGAATGCCGAAGGTTTGTCATTGCGAGGAGGCCGCAGGCCGACGCGGCAATCTCGGGAAGGCACTCACGATTTCGCCGATGGCTTTCCTGTTATCCAACTTGGTGCTGCGAGATTGCCACGTCGCTTCGCTCCTCGCAATGACACGTCAGGGAAGCGCGAGGTGCACCAGCGCCCTCCTGCGGTTAAATGTCCCTGTACAAGGCGGTCACTCCCCGTAAAGGGGACGCCGCATCCGTAAGGCGGCAAAGCCGCCAACGGCTGCGCAGTGACCGCCGCTACAGACGCAATCGGTGCATTCCTTTTTATCGGCAGCTCGTTCGTTTCGATGGCCTCTACTGAGATCGCCGCGGGCAAATGCCCAAACCGGGCGTCCGGGGCGGGAGAATTTTGAAATTTGTCACAAATTTTTCATTTTTTCCTCTTGACTTTCTTCCGGAAATGGGTATTATATAGGGTGTTAGCACTCAGACGAATTGAGTGCTAAACCCCAAACCCGTAATCAAAGATGGGAGACCATCAGACATCATATTGGAGGTTAGCATCATGAAACTGGTACCCCTTGCAGATCGTGTTCTGCTCAAGCCTGTGGAAGCCATGGAGACCACCGCTTCCGGCATTATCCTCTCCACCGCTACGAAGGAAAAGCCCGTTGTTTCCGAAGTCGTGGCAGTCGGCCCCGGCGGCGTCGTGGACGGAAACGAGGTCAAGATGGTCGTGAAGCCCGGCGACAAGGTCGTCGTCGCGAAGTATGCTGGCACCGAGGTCAAGGTCGAGGATGTGGAGTATTCCATCGTCCGCCAGTCCGAGATCCTCGCGATTGTAGAATAATTCAGGAGGCTTAAAATATCATGGCAAAAATGATTGAATTCGGCGAAGACGCCCGCAAGAAGCTGCAGTCCGGCATTGACCAGCTCGCAGATACCGTCAAGGTCACCCTCGGTCCGAAGGGCCGCAACGTTGTCCTGGCGAAGAAATATGGTTCCCCGCTCATCACGAACGACGGCGTGACGATCGCCAAGGAAGTCGAGCTCGAGGATCCGTTTGAGAACATGGGTGCTCAGCTCGTCCGTGAAGTCGCTACGAAGACGAACGACGTCGCAGGCGACGGCACCACCACCGCCACCCTGCTGGCACAGGCCATCATCCGCGAGGGCCTGAAGAACGTCAGCGCCGGTGCGAACCCCATGGTCATGCGCAAGGGCATGCAGAAGGCCGTTGACGCCGCCATCGAGGCCATCAAGGCCAACTCGCAGGCCGTGAACGGCAGCGCAGACATCGCCCGTGTCGGCACCGTCTCCTCCGGCGACGAGGAGATCGGCAAGCTGATCGCCGAGGCCATGGAGAAGGTCACGGCCGCCGGCGTCATCACCATTGAAGAGTCCAAGACCGCCGAGACCGGCCTCGACGTTGTCGAAGGCATGCAGTTCGACCGCGGCTATATCTCCCCGTATATGGTCACCGACACCGACAAGATGGAAGCTGTTGTCGATGATCCGTACCTGCTCATCACCGATAAGAAGATCTCCTCCATTCAGGACATCCTGCCCGTTCTGGAGCAGATCGTCAAGGCGGGCCAGAAGCTCGTCATCATCGCCGAGGACGTCGAGGGCGATGCGCTGTCCACCCTGCTCGTCAACCGTCTGCGCGGCAGCTTCAACTGCGTCTGCGTCAAGGCGCCCGGCTTCGGCGATCGCCGCAAGGAAATGCTCCGCGATATCGCCATCCTGACCGGCGGCACCTACTTCGCAAACGAGCTGAACATGAACCTGCAGGAGGCTCAGCTCTCCGATCTCGGCCGTGCCCGCCAGATCAAGGTCAACAAGGACACCACCGTTATCGTCGACGGCTGCGGCAATTCCGAGGAGATCCAGAACCGCATCCACGAGATCAAGGCCGCCATCGGCGTGACCACGTCCGAGTACGACCGTGAGAAGCTGCAGGAGCGTCTTGCCAAGCTGTCCGGCGGCGTCGCCGTCATCCGTGTCGGCGCACAGACCGAGACTGCCATGAAGGAGCAGAAGCTCCGCGTCGAGGACGCCCTGAACGCCACGCGCGCTGCTGTGGAGGAAGGCATCGTCGCCGGCGGCGGCACCGCGTTCGTCAACGCCATCCCCGCTGTCGAGAAGCTCGTTGCCAAGCTGTCCGGCGATGAGAAGACCGGCGCGTCCATCATCGTCAAGGCGCTGCAGGCTCCTGTCCGCCAGATTGCCGAGAACGCCGGTGTCGACGGCTCCGTCGTCTTCGAGAAGATCAAGAACAGCCGCAAGGTCGGCTTCGGCTACAACGCCTACAACGCCACCTACTGCGACATGATCCCCGCCGGTATCGTCGATCCGACGAAGGTCACCCGTACCGCGCTCGAGAACGCAGCGTCCATCGGCGCCTGCGTCCTGACGACTGAGTCCATCGTGGCCGACAAGCCCGATCCCGCAGCCGACGCCGCAGCAGCTGCCGCAGCCAATGCAGGCGGCATGGGCGGCATGTATTGATCCGCACCAACAGAACAACGATATCCCGGACGGTTCGCCGTCCGGGATTCTTTTATGTGGGCCATTGTAGGGGAGCGGCACTTACGACCCGTACCGGTTATCGAAAAATGGTGAGAACCGATTGCGTCCGTAGCGGCGGCCAGTGGCCGCCTTGCAGGCTGGCAACATGTGTCGTATTGATTCTATGGCGCAAGGCTTTCAGGTTTGTCATTGCGAGGGCGCTTCGCGCCCGTGGCAATCTCGCAGTACCCGGTTGGATGACAGGGCGGTTCCGGCGAATACGGTAACTTTACGTGGCGGGATGTCGAGGACGCCGTCCCCTACAAGGCGCGTGTGTTCGGCGAAAATACTCGGAAATTTGTGAGTGCCAATGGCGCTCGCTGAGCGCCGCTACAGACGCAATCGGTGCATACCGTTTTAACGGCGGCCGATACGGACTGGTAGTGCCTTCCCGAGATTGCACCCCAAGGGCACTTCCTCGCGCTTCGCGCTCAGGGCGCCACGTCGGCTGCGCCTCCTCGCAATAATTCGGAATACGAAAACCGATGCGAACTTAGGGGATACCCCCCAAGTCACCCCCCAAGTTAAAATCATTGCATTCTGCTCGGAACCCCGCAGCAAAGCAGAAATCGCCAACTATTGTGGCTTCAAAGATATCAAGCATTTCACCGCACGCTATCTGAAGCCCCTGCTGGAAAGTGGTCAGCTGCGGATGACTGCCCCTGATAAGCCGAATAGCTCAAAGCAGAAGTACATTACGGTGCAGCCGTCACAATAAAATGACCGCCGGTCTTCTGTGGGGGAAGACCGGCGGCATTTTGTGGGCATTTGCGTGGGGGAGAGCGATTCAGAAATGAGAGTTATCGGAAACACCGGGCCGGGGGGCGCGGTGCAGCCTTCTGACTTACTTCAGGTCCTCGCCGTAGTAGTACTTCTTCAGCGGGAAGTACAGGGCGACGGCGGCGACCGTCGTGATGATCATTTCGGGGATCATGTAGCTGGCGTTGTAGGCAAGGGACCACAGCGGGGAAGCCCAGCCCAGCTCGTTCGGCCACAGGGCCTCCCAGATGATCCAGCCGGACACGAAGTGGCAGGCCAGACGCAGCAGCGTGGCGAACACACTGCCGACGGCGATGGACACGGGGCGGTTCTTGATGCACTTGTCAAAGATGCCGGCAAGGCCGATGACGCCGAACGCGACGACATAGTCCAGCAGGATGATGGCAAGCACTTCCCAGAAATTGCGGCCGTACATAACGTTCTTCATGCCGAGGAACATCTGCAGCACGCCGTAGACAAGAGCGGAGCAGATGCCCCACTTCGTGCCGTGGCGGTGGCAGATCAGGACGAGCGGAAGCATGCTGCACACGGTGATGCCGCCGCCGAGGGCCCAGGGGCCGGAGAACTCAAACAGGCTGAGAACGGTGCCGATGGCGATGAGCACGGCGCACTCCACAAGGCGGCGCAGGCCCAGACGGCGAGAGGGAACGGACATAGAGGATTCCTCCAAAACAAAAATTCCGCGCTGCAAACCGTTCTTGGAAAGCAGTGCGGAAGACCTCTTTCCCTACGACGGCATGATCCGTGTCAGGTTTGCGGGTCAGGGCGTGACTTCGCCCAATCTCAGCCGGAAGCATCCGACCCCCCGAAGAAGGATTTGTTTTGCGGTGAATTCAGTATAACCGAAAAGGAATCGTTTGTCAAGAGCGGAAAAATATGGTACAATTAGGGAACCTCTGAATAAATCGGCTGCGGCGCTCAGCGGGTCTTTCGCCCCAACTTATCGGTTTGAAAATCTTGAAATACACAAAG
>NZ_DBFZUT010000093.1:0-5648 GCF_048519415.1 Faecousia sp.
GTTTTACATCACCACGCCGATCTATTATCCCTCGGATAAGCTCCACATCGGCCACACCTACTGCACCGTAGCCACGGATGCCATGGCGCGCTACAAGCGCCTGCGCGGCTATGACGTGATGTTCCTGACCGGCACGGACGAGCACGGCCAGAAGATCGAGAACCGCGCCAAGGAGGCCGGCATCACACCGAAGCAGTTCGTCGACCAGATCGTCGAGGGTGAGCGCGGCGTGCTCGATCTGTGGAAGCTGATGAACATCTCCTATGACCGCTTCATCCGCACCACGGACGAATACCACGTCAAGGCCATCCAGCGCATTTTTAAGAAGATGTACGAGAACGGCGATATCTACAAGGGAAAATACACCGGCATGTACTGCACGCCGTGCGAATCGTTCTGGACGGAGAGCCAGCTGAAGGACGGCAAGTGCCCCGACTGCGGCCGCGAGGTCCAGCCCGCCGAGGAGGAGGCCTATTTCTTCCGTCTCTCGAAATATGCCCAGCCCGTGCGCGATCTGCTGATGAACACGGACTATCTCCAGCCGCGCTCCCGCGTCAACGAGATGGTGCGCAACTTCATCGATCCCGGTCTGGAGGATCTGTGCGTCTCCCGCACGAGCTTCACCTGGGGCATCCCCGTGGACTTCGATCCGGGCCACGTCGTCTATGTGTGGGTCGACGCCCTGTTCAACTACACGACGGCCCTCGGCTTTGAGAACGACGCTCACCATGACTATGACCGCTACTGGCCTGCCGACGTCCACTTTGTCGGCAAGGAGATCGTCCGCTTCCACTCCATCGTCTGGCCCGCCATGCTCATGAGTATGGGCATGCCCCTGCCGAAGAAGGTCTTCGGACACGGCTGGCTGCTGCTGGACGGCGGCAAGATGTCGAAGTCCAAGGGCAACGTCGTCGACCCGTATCTGCTGGCCGAGCGCTACAGCACGGACGCGCTGCGCTTTTTCCTGCTGCGCTCGTTCCCGTTCGGCTCGGACGGCAACTTCTCCAACGAGCTGCTCATCTCCTGCATCAACACCGACCTTGCCAACGATCTTGGCAACCTCGTCTCGCGCACGACGGCCATGGCGCAGAAGTACTTCGGCGGCAGGCTCCCGGCGGAGCAGCGCGCAGACGACGCGCAGGACGCCGCCCTTGTGGAGCTGGCCGGTTCCCTGCATGAGCGCTATGCCGCGCAGATGGAGCAGTTTGCCTTCCAGAACGCGCTGAGCGAAGTTTTCGCCGTCATTTCCCGCGCCAACAAGTATATCGACGAGACCGCGCCCTGGATCCTCGCCCGCGACGAGAGCAATCTGCCGCGTCTGGCCTGCGTCATGTACAACCTGCTCGAGACCATCCGCATCTGCGGCGGCCTGCTGCAGCCGTTCATGCCGGACACGAGCGCAGAGATCCTGCGCCGCATCGGCGCTTCGGAGAACGCGGACTGGGACAGCCTGTGCAAATTCGGCCTGCTGCCGCGTGAGGCGGCCGTGACCGTCGGCGCGCCGCTGTTCCCGCGCATCGACGCACAGAAGGAGCTTGCCGAGCTGGAGGCCCTGCACGTCGCGGCGCAGGCTCCTGCCGCCGACCCGCTGCCCGAGCCGCTGCCGCCCGTCAGCTTCGACGATTTCTGCAAGGTCGAGATGACCGTCGTCAAGGTTCTGACGTGCGAGAAGGTCAAAAAGTCCGAAAAGCTCCTGAAGTTTACGCTGGACGACGGCACCGGCACGCCGCGCCAGATCCTCTCCGGCATCGCCAAGTATTATCAGCCCGAGGAGCTGCTCGGCAAGACGCTCGTCGCCGTGACGAACCTGCCTCCGCGCAAGATGATGGGGCAGGAGTCCTGCGGCATGCTGCTGTCCGCCGAGCGCGGCGACAAGCTGAACCTCGTCATGCTCGACGATAAGGTCCCCGCCGGTTCCCGCCTCGTGTAAGATATGGTTATCCGGGCGCGCTGCAGATCGCAGCGCGCCCTTTGCATGCCGGAATACCATATTTGCAGCGGCGCTCATTGAGCGCCATGGGCGATCGCAAATCAAGCGGCACAAATTCAGAGGCGCAGGGCTTCCGGATTTGTCATTGCGAGGAGGCGCAGCCGACGTGGCAATCTCGGGAAGGCACTGCCGTCCCGTACAGGCTGTCGAAGAAACGTACACCCCAATTGCGTCTGTAGCGGCGCTCACTGCGCAGCCGTTGGCGGCTTTGCCGCCTTACGGATGCGGCGTGCCCCTTGCGGGTAGTGAGCGCCATGCAGGCTGGCAACATGCGCCGCATGGATTCTGTGGCATGAGGCCACCAAGTTTGTCATTGCGAGGAGCGAAGCGACGTGGCAATCTCGGGAAGGCAGTTACGTTTTCGCCGGAGCCTGCCTGTGATTCAGCCGTGTACTGCGAGATTGCCACGGCCCCTTTGGGGCCTCGCAATGACAATTCGGGACCAATCCTGTTTTTAACGTTCACCGGTACGAATCGCCAGTGCATCGCCGGGAGCGGCATGCCGCTCCCCTGCAGGGTTCCCCGCGCAATGTGCGCATTGATTTTTCCCCCGGCATATGCTATACTTTTTCCGAAAATCAAAAAGAGACCGAGGTATTGTTATGGATCAGAAAGCTCTTGCCGCCCTGCTCTTCCCGGACGTAACGGAAACGCCGGAAGATCTTGAGGCGCGTTATCCCGCCCGCGACCTTCCCGAGGGCGCGGTCGTTACCCGCATGGCTCCCTCCCCCACGGGCTTTGTCCATCTGGGCAACCTTGTGCAGGGCCTTGTCGCCGAGCGCATGGCGCACCAGTCCGGCGGCGTGCTGTTCCTCCGCGTGGAGGATACGGACGCCAAGCGCGAAGTGCCGGGCGCCGTGGAGGTGCTCATCAACACGCTGAAGCACTACGGCATCCACTTTGACGAGGGCGCGACCATCGACGGCGATTCCGGCGCTTACGGCCCCTATCGCCAGCGCCAGCGCGCCGCGATCTACCACGTCTACGCCAAGCAGCTCGTCCTGCAGGGCGATGCCTACCCCTGCTTCTGTACCGAGGAGGAGCTGACTGCCATGCGCGCCGAGCAGGAGGCCAAAAAGGTCAACTTTGGCTACTACGGCGAATATGCCGTCTGGCGCGACCGTCCCATCGAGGATGTCGAGGCCGCCATTGCCGCAGGCAAGCCGTGGGTGCTGCGCTTCCGCTCCACCGGCTCCATTGAAAACAAATTCAAATACAGCGATCTGGTCAAGGGCACGCTCACCGTTACGGAAAACGACATCGATCAGGTCCTGCTGAAGTCCGACGGCATCCCGACCTACCACTTCGCCCACGCCGTGGATGACCATCTCATGCGCACGACCCATGTGGTGCGCGGCGATGAGTGGCTGCCCAGCCTGCCGTTCCACCTGCAGCTGTTCCGCGCGCTCGGCTTCCGCATCCCGAAGTATGTCCACATCGGCCCGCTCATGAAGATGGACGGCACGTCGAAGCGCAAGCTCTCCAAGCGCAAGGACCCGGAGCTTGCCCTGACATACTACAAGGCCGAGGGCTTCCCGGTGCGCGCCGTGTACGAATATGTCATGACGCTGCTGAACTCCAACTACGAGGACTGGCGCAAGGCCAATCCCACGGCTTCCTCGGACGACTTCAAATTCTCCTGCAAAAAGCTCAACCCGGCAGGCGCGCTGTTTGACTATGCCAAGCTCTGTGACGTCTCCAAGAACGAAATCGCCAGGCTGGACGCCGCCGAGGTCTATGACCTTGCGCTGGAATATGCGAAGGAATTCGACCCAGACTTTGCCGCGGCGCTCGAAAGCGACCCCGAGTATGCCCGCAGCATCCTCGCCATCGGCCGCGGCGGCAAGAAGCCGCGCAAGGACCTGACAACGTGGAAGGACGTCCGCCCCTACATGGCCTTCTTCTATGACGGGCTCTTCACGCCCGGCGAGTTCCCCGCCCAGTTTGACGGTGCGGTCGTCCGCGGCATTCTGGAAAAGTTCCTGCAGACTTATGACCCGGCGGATGACGCCGCGGTCTGGTTCGACAAGGTCAAGGCCCTGACGGCCGAGGCAGGCTTCTGTGCCGATATGAAGGCCTACAAGGCCGATCCTGCGGCATGGCCCGGCTCCGTGGCAGACGTTTCGACGTTCCTGCGCATTGCCGTGACCGGCAAGACGAACTCCCCGGACCTCTACACCGTCATGCAGCTGCTCGGCAGCGAGCGCACAGTCGCCCGCATCCGCGCCGCGATGGACCGCCTGTAAGCATGGAGCCACGTACGCTCGATCTCGCGGCCTATCCCCGCCGCGCCCACTTTGACTATTTCCGGCAGATGACAAACCCCTATCTGTCCGTCACGGCCCCGTGCGACATCACGGCCCTGCGCCGCCTGACGCAGGAGCGCGGCCTGCCGTTCTTCCTGACGGTACTGCACTGCGCCATCAACGCCGCAAACGCCGTGCCGGAGCTGCGCCAGCGCATCCGCGGCGAGGGCATCGTGGAATATGACCGCTGCCTCAGCTCGCACACCGTCGCCCTGCCGGACGGGACCTACTGCTACTGCACGCTCGACTGCGCGCAGCCGCTCGGCGCGTTTCTTCCGGCCGCGCAGGCCGAGGTCGCGCGCGTCAAGGCCGCGCCCTCGCTGGACGACGGAGCCGACCCGGACGAGCTGTTCTTCGTCTCGAGCCTGCCGTGGCTGACGTTCTCGGCCATTTCCCTGCCGACGCCCACTCCGGCAGACAGCAATCCCCGCATCACCTTCGGCAAATTCACGCAGGAGGGGGACCGAGTGCTGCTGCCGGTGAATCTGACCGCAAACCACGCGCTGGTGGACGGCCTGCATTTTGCCGCTTTCTTTGACGGCATGGCGCAGCGCGCCGCCCATCCGGAGGAGTATTTTTGAAGAAAAAACTGGCTATCTTTGACATGGACGGCACGCTGTTCGACACGGTTCCCGCCAATCAGGCCGCCTATGCCGTCGCGCTCGCGCCCTACGGCGTGAGCCTGAGCGTCGAGGACTTCGCCCAGCACTGCAACGGGCGCTACTACCGCGATTTTCTCGGCGAGCTGCTCGGCGGCGACGAGGCCAAGATCGACGCCGTACACGACGCGAAGCTCGCCGCCTACCCCGCCCTGTTCCACCGCATCCGCGAAAATACGGCCCTGTTCTCTCTGCTGCAGACGCTGCGCGCCGACTATCACACCGCCCTCGTCACGTCCGCCACGCGCTGCAGCGTTGAGGCCATTCTCCGCTATTTTCACCGCGAGAACTGCTTCGACCTGCTGCTGACGAATGTCGAGGTCCCGCACAAAAAGCCCGCGCCGGACGGCTTCCTCATGGCTATGGAGCACTTCGGTGTTGCCCCCGCCGACACGATCATCTTCGAGGACTCCCCCGAGGGCATTCAGGCCGCGCAGGCCAGCGGCGCACCGTATCTGCTCGTGCGCGAGATCCGTTAAAAAATCCGGGCCAAGAGGCGCACTCCGGAAGGAAGTGCGCCTCAATTATATTCGCCTGACGGCGAGTGATATTGTCCTTCGGACAGTGATATTATGCTTTGCATCGTGATATTGCCTGCGGCAGTTTCACCGGCGAGTATAATATCACAAAAGCCGAGCGGCTTTTCAGCTTGTCAAAAAAGTCCCTCCGGGGCTTTTTCGCCAAGCTGCTTTC
>NZ_DBFZUT010000094.1:0-14230 GCF_048519415.1 Faecousia sp.
GTATCAGCAGCCGCAGGCTCCAAAGGAGCCGAGCGCCTTCGGCCTTGCAATCAAGGGGCTTCCCCAGCTGTGGCTGAGCTACTGCAAGGACCCCATCGGCACGACGCGCAAGGCCGTGGAAAAGCACGACTTCCTCAGCGGCATCCTGATGGCCGCCGTGACGTACATCGCCGTGTTCTTTGCCACGCTCGTGTATGCGCTGCGCCTGGACTACCATTTTCCGGCCGTCGCATGGCTCGGCGCGAGTCTGCTCATGCCCGTCGCCGGCTTCGGCCTCACGCTGCTGGCCACGCTCGTTCTGACGAAGGTGGCGAAGGTCCCGTCCGATTTTAAGGGAATGCTCGCCTCCTCCGGCCTCGGCATGACGTTCCCCGCAACGCTGGCCGCCGGCTCCATCGTGCTGCTGCTCGTGTACCCCGGCCTCATCTCCCTGCTCGGCGTCGCGTCGTTTGCCGTGTGGGCCGTCGTCACCGTCGGCACACTGCTGCAGGTCTACGGGGTAAAGCTGAACCTCGTAACTATCCTGCTGTGCGTTGCGTTCTGCATCGCCGGCTACTATGTTGTGAGCGGCCTGCGCGACTGGTTCCTGCACGCCTGCTATTCCTACGACATCAACGACGTTCTGTCCGGTCTCGGCGATCTGTTCGGCTGACCCAAAAGGTCCGTCAGGCCCTGCAGGGCTTCTGATCAGAGCTTCCCTAAAAAATGCGCTGCTTCGGCGGCGCATTTTTTATTCGATTTGACATACCGTCTTCGTCAAGTTTGCTACAGAGATATTGTAATTTAGGGCGTATTTTGCATTCCTTTTTCATGTAGCATTGGTTAATTTTGTGGAAAACATCCATGATTTTGTAAAATTATGTAGAGAAAGCTGGTTGGTTTGCACAGAATTTTCTATGCAATCTGCGCATTGACAGGACAGGCCGCCCATCATATAATACGCTTGCAGGAAATAAGTGGTGGAGTCTGTCATAAAGTGTTATGCACTTTATTTATTCCTGCCATGCGCGACACGGCCGAACGGAAGTGGGCATCCGGAACGTTGTGGGAACGCAGCTTGCAAAGGGCAGAACTTCCATGCGGAGCTCTGCCCTTTGTTTATCTCACCCGAGATCATCGGGAGCCGCCTCGACAACGGGGCGGCTTCCGTATTTTTAGGGGCGCTCGGAGAGCGCCATGGAGGCTTGCAGCATGCGCTGCATTGCTTCTGGCGCAAGGCCCCCCAGATTTGTCATTGCGAGGAGGCCGGTGCGGCCGCCGATTCGCAGTTGCAAACCGGCGGCGGTTCTGCTACAATGGGCAGGAAAAGGGGGCGTTTGCCATGCTGGATGTGTGCGATCCGCGCGTGATCCGCGCGCTGCTTGAGAAATACGGATTTCATTTTTCCAAAGCGAAGGGGCAGAATTTCCTGACGCAGCGGTGGGTGCCGCAGCGCATCGCGCAGGAGGCCGGCATTGACCGTTCAACCGGCGTGCTGGAGATCGGCCCCGGCTTCGGCCCGCTGACGCAGGAACTGTGTCTCCGTGCCGGGCGTGTGACGGCCATCGAGCTGGACACGACGCTCCGCCCCGTGCTGGCGGAGACCGTGGGCGAGTTCGACAACCTCACCATCCACTTTGCCGACGCCATGAAAATGGACCTTCCGGCCCTTGTGCAGGCGGAATTCCCCGGCCTGACGCCCGCCGCCTGTGCCAACCTGCCGTATTATATCACGTCTCCGGTCCTGACGCGCCTGCTGGAGAGCCGCTGCTTCTCCGCCGTGACCGTCATGGTGCAGAAGGAGGTCGCGCGCCGCATCTGCGCCGCGCCCGGAACGGCGGACTACTCCGCGTTCTCCATCCTCTGCCAGTACCACGCCGCGCCGGAGCTGCTGTTTGACGTCCCGGCCTCGTGCTTCATCCCGCAGCCGAAGGTGACGAGCGCCGTCGTCTGCCTGCGCACGCGGCCCGCGCCCGCGGACATCCGCGACGAGACGCTGTTCTTCCGCACGGTGCGCGCCAGCTTTGCCCAGCGCCGCAAGACGCTCGTCAACGGGCTGGCCTCCGGCTTTCCGCAGCTGACAAAGGCGGAGCTGACCGACGTGCTGGCCGCATGCGGTCTGCCTGCCAATGTCCGCGGCGAAACGCTCGGCCTCGAGGGCTTCGCTGCCCTGTCCAATGCCATCGGAGAGAGGCTGTAGGGTTCCAGTCGTGCGTTGTAGGGGAGGGGCATGCTCCTCCCGGCGCAATGCTGCCGATCCGTACCGGCTTCCGGCAAAAATGCACCAACCAATTGCGTCTGTAGCGGCGCTCATTGAGCGCCATGCAGGCTGGTAGCATGTGCCGCATGGATTCTGTGGCATGCGGCCACCAAGTTTGTCATTGCGAGGAGGCCGTAGGCCGACGTGGCGCCCTGAGCGCGAAGCGCGAGGAAGTGCCCTTGGGGTGCAATCTCGGGAAGGCAGTTACGTTTTCGCCGGAATCGCCCTGTTATCCTGCCGTGTACTGCGAGATTCCCACGTCGCTTCGCTCCTCGGAATGACACGTCAGGTAGTGCTGTGGTACATCAGTTCCCTCACGCAATTTAATTACCCCGTACAAGGCGCTCCATGAGCGCCGCTACAGGTGCAGAACGCGATCGGTCTGTACGTTTTATCGGCAGTCCGTCCATTCCGGAAAAATTTTCCGCCTTTTGCAAAATTGGGGCTTGCTTTTTCGAAAAAAATCGATACAATAATATCCATAAAACGATGCTGCAGGGAGTAGGAACTGTGCGTTAAGTACCGGTCGGATGGGAGGTTGCCGCCGGGCGAAGGAGCTTCGGCTCCGCGATACGGTTACCGCAACCGCCTGAGCAAGATCCCCGTGCATTCCGGGGATAGCATCGCATATTGAACCTCCTCCATTTTATCGGAGGGTGCATTCGCCACGCTCCGGGGAGTGGCGGATCTTTTTTACCCCCCTGCGCAATGGGGTGCGTCCGCACGCTCTCATTCCGTAAGGAGGAATTTTTTATGTCAACCAAGCTGTTCACCTGCGGCCTGCGCGCGGCCGCCCGTCCGTCATTCCGGAGAGGAGGGATCGGGCATGGCTGCTGAAAAGAAAGTGCTCGCTCCCGGCCTGTATGCCTCGCCGTTTTCCAAGGCCTACTGGCGTGACGCTGCCCGTGAGCTCGGCAAGGTCCGCATGCTCGCCGTCGCGGCCATCCTCATCGCCGTCCGCGTGGCACTGAAGTCCGTCGCCATTCCGATTGCGCCCCCGACGCTGATGATCAACCTCGGCTTTTTCGTCAATGCGCTCGGCGCGATGATCTTCGGCCCGGTCGTTGCTATCATTGCGGCGGCCATCAGTGATACGCTTGGCTGTATCCTGTTCCCGACCGGCGTGTACTTCTTCCCGTTCATCTTCACGGAGATCGCCGGTTCCCTGATCTTTGCTCTGTTCCTGTACCGTGCGCCGCTGACGAACCTTCGCGTGACGCTCTCCCGCTTCTGCGTGAGCTTCTTCGTGAACATCGTCATTCAGACACCGATCATGCTGCTGTATTACCAGATGGTCCTTGGCAAGTCCTATGCGATCTTCGACCTGCCGCGCATCTGCAAGAACCTCGTGCTCTTCCCGATCGAGTCGCTGCTTCTCATCCTGTTCCTGAACGTCATCACCCCGCTGACCTACCGTATGAAGCTGACGTATGAGCCGCCGAAGAAGCTGAAGATCACCGGCCGCCTCGTCGCCTTCCTGCTGGCGCTGCTGATCGTCGGCTCGTGCGCCACGGCGGGCTATGCATGGTATGACTACAACACGCGCAACCACGCCACCTCGCTCGAAAGCGACGAGCGCGCCGCGCTGAACCACAGGCTGGCCGACTATCTCGGCGTGGACGACAACACGCTCGTCCTTGTGAACGTGGTCACGAAGACAGCCTTCCACGACGAAGAGACCGTCACGTTCACGACCTACACCATCACGGGCGAGGTCGACGATCCCGCCGTGCTGTGGACGCTCAAAAACTCCGTCGCCAAGGGCGAGAAGTACGAGGGCATCCTCACCGTCGGCGAGAAGGGCACGGCCGTCCTCAATAAGGCGGATGACAGCCTCATCGAGATTGCCACAGAGGCACCGAAGGAAAAGTAAAAGGTAAACAGGCACAAAAACAAGCTCCCCGGCCATTTGCCGGGGAGCTTGCTGTATTTGCGGCACCGCTTCTATGGCGCAAGGCCCCCAGGTTTGTCATTGTGAGGCCCCAACGGGGCCGTGGCAATCTCATGCAGGCAGTTGCGATTTCGCCGATGGCTTCCCTGTTGTCCGGCCGTGTTCTGCGAGATTGCCACGTCGCTTCGCTCCTCGCAATGACACGTCGGGAGCATTCACCATTATAACGATAGGCTGTTCAGATCGGCAGCATTGCGCCGGGGCCGGCTGTCCGCTCCCCTACAACGGCGTGTGCGGTCGGCGACAGTGCGCACAAATCTGCTGCTGCCAAAGGCGGTCACTGACCGCCGCTACAGACGCAATCGGCTTTTACGTTTTTAACGGCAGCCTGTACGAATTGCAAGTGCCTTCCCGAGATTGCCACGGGCGCGAAGCGCCCTCGCAATGACAAGTCGGGGGCATTCACTATTTTAACGATGGCCTGTACTAGACGCAGGTGCAGCGCCGGGAGCGGCATGCCGCTCCCCTACAACGCACATTATATTGGAATCGTAAAATAGAACGTATTGATGCCGCCGCTGCTCTCGGCCCAGATGCGGCCGCGGTGCGCCTCGGCGATGCGGGCGGCGATGGCAAGGCCCAGCCCGTAGCTGTGGTTCATGGCGCGGACGTGGTCGACGCGGTAAAAGCGCTTGAAAATATCGCGGCACTCCTGCGGAGTGAGCGGCGCGCCGGGATCGGCAACAGACAGCACGCAGTGCCGCCCGCCCTGCCGCACAAGCGTCAGCAGCACCCAGCCGCCCGGCTGGGCGTATTTGCGGGCGTTGTCCAGCAGGATCTCCACGACCTGCCGCAGCTGTGCGGCATTGCCGCGCACACGGATACCGTCCTCCACGCGGGCCGTCAGCGTGTGCCCGGCCTCGAACAGCACCGGCTCGAACGGCAGCAGGGCGTCGTTCACGAGGGCGCTCAGGTCCAGCTCCGTCTGCGCATCCTGCGCGCGCCCGGCATCCACGCGGGCCAGCTCCAGCAGACTCTCCACAAGGCCGCGCATCTGCTGCGACATCGTGAGGATGCTCCCGGCAAAGCGGGAGCGGGCCGGGGCGTCGTAGCCCGGCGCCTGCAGCAGCTCCGCATTCGTCAGAATGACGGTCAGGGGCGTTTTCAGCTCGTGCGAGGCGTCCGCCACGAACTGCCGTTGCTGGTCCCACGCCCTGGCAACGGGCCGCACCAGCCAGCGCGCCAGCAGCAGGCTCATGACGAAGAACACCGCAAGAGCCGCCGCGCTCGCAATGGCCAGCGTGCGGATGAGGCTGTGCAGCGTCGTCGTCTCGGCCGAGGTGTCGGCAAAAACGACGCGCCAGCTCGTGCGCGTGACGACGCGGTAGAACCGCAGGCCGTAATCCGGCACCTCACCGATGTCGTCCTCGGAATTCACGGCGATGTCGATGAGCTTCTGCAGCTTTTCGCGGTCGCTCAGGTCAAAATAGCCGCCGCGCGTCGTGATGATGTCGCCGCGTGCATTGATCTCCAGCGCAAAATACGGCACGCGCGTGCCGTCGTCCAAACCGGGGCTGGAGGCCGTCTGCCAGTTGTTTGCCAGCGCCTCGAGCGTGCGCAGGCTCTCGGCCTCAAGGCTCTGCTGCGTAAAATGCAGCACAAGGCCGAACGTGACGCCCAGCATCACGGTCAGCAGGGCCATGAGGATGCACACGAGCTTGACGCGGAGCTTCCGGATCATACCTCCGCCACCTCCAGATGATAGCCCAGCCGCCGGATGGCCTCGATGCGGACGTTCGAGCCGATGCTCGCGAGCTTTTTCCGCAGGAAGCCGGCGTAGACCTCCACATGATTCTCCACGGCGTTGGAGTCAAAGCCCCAGACGCGCTCGAGCAGCGTCTCCTTCGAGACGTTGCCGCCCTTCGCCTGCAGCAGGATGCGCATGACGTCGAATTCCCGCGCAGACAGGCGCACGCTTTTGCTGCCGCAGCGCAGCATCCCGGCCGAGAGGTCGAGGGCCGTGTTGCCGAACGTCAGCTCGTCGACCTGCTCGCCCTGTCTGCGCAGCAGCGCGCCGACGCAGGCCAGCAGCTCGCGGGAATCAAACGGCTTTGTCAGATAATAATCCGCCCCGGCGTTCAGCCCGGCCACGCGGTCCATGAGATCGGACTTTGCCGTCAGCATCAGGATGGGCACGGCATGGTGCTCCGCGCGCAGGCGGCTGGCGACGGTATAGCCGTCGAGCCCCGGCATCATGACGTCGAGGATCACGAGATCATAGACGTCCGTTTTTGCATATTCCAGGCCGGTCAGGCCGTCGTTCGCCGTATCGACGGAAAAGCCCCGGCCCGTCAGCAGCGTCTGCAGCGAATCAGCCAGCAGGCGCTCGTCTTCTACCACAAGAATTTTCATCATCACAGCACCTGCAGGATACAGCCCTTGAGATACATGGAGTGCTCCTCGCCCAGCGTGGCCGGATGGTCACGCGACTGCATGAGGCGCTCGAGCAGGCGGACCTGCCGCCCCGCGCCCTTCGCGGCCTCCGTGAGCATCTGCTCAAACAGCGGCTGCGTCATGAACTGGCTGCACGAGCACGTCACAAGGAAGCCGCCCGGCTCCGTCAGCTGCATGCAGCGGCGGTTCAGCTCACGATAGCCCCGATACGCGCCGTCGAGGGCGCTGCGGCTCTTGGCAAAGGCGGGCGGGTCGCAGATAACAAGACCGAACTGTCTGCCCTCCTCGCAATCCTGCCGCACGAGATCGAACACATTGGCGCAGACGGTCTCGACACGGTCGGCCACGCCGTTGCGCGCAGCGTTCCCGCGCACCATGGCAAGGGCCGTCTCCGAAACGTCCACGGCCTGCACCCGCGCCGCGCCGTACAGTGCCGCGTGGATGGAGAAGCCGCCCGTATGGCAGCACAGGTCCAGCACCGTCCGCCCGGCGGAATATGGCCGCAGATGGCCGCGGTTTTCCTGCTGGTCGAGGAAGTGGCCGGTCTTCTGGCCGTTTTCGATGTCCACGGCCATGAGGGCGTCGTGCTCACGGATGATGAGCTCCGGTGGGACCGCGCCGTAGACGCAGCCCTTGCGCTGCTCCATGCCCTCCTTTTCGCGCACGGCAAGGTCGTCGCGCTCATAAATGCACTGCGGCCGGAACACCTCGGCCAGAATGGCGAGAATATCATCCCGCATGCGCTCCATACCGAGCGAGACGATCTGGAACGACAGGCAGTCGCCGAATTTGTCCACCGTCAGGCCGGGCAGGCCATCCGGCTCGCCGAAAATGACGCGGCATGCGTTCGAAAAGCCCAGTGCCTGCCGGTTTTCCCATGCCGCACGGATGCGGCGCTCCCAGAATGCGCGGTCGATGATCTCGCCGCGCTCGCGTGAGACGAGCCGCACCGTGATCTTGGAGCGGCGGTTGAAAAAGCCCGTGCCCTGATAGCGCATACGGCTGTCGAGCACCTCGACAAGGCCGCCGTCCTCGCAGGTGTCGTCCGCCCAGTCGATTTCATTGTCATAGATCCAGCAGCAGCCGGCGGCAAGCGTCTCGCCGCGCCGCAGGCAGACCTGTCCCGAGATCCCACTCATTTCCGGTCATTCCTCCATTTTTGACGGCAGTCCCGCGCGGCCCGGCTTCGGCCTGCGGCGGATCTTTTTCGCCGATCCATCGGTTTGGAAGGTTTGGAGTACACAAAGTACGCCTGCACCTTCCAAGCCTCGCCTCGACGGAAAATCTCTCGCCGAAGGCTCTTGCCGGACCGCGCGGGACTGCCCGTTTATTTTCTGCTCATTAAAATTATACGCTCTGGCGTGATTATCAATATTGTACCACAGGCGGGCGCGCATTGCAATTGTCCGGCGGGCGTGATATAATGCGGCAAAAGGGGGAATATCCATGAAGACCTTATCGGAGGACCGCCGCGCGCTGCACCGCATCCCGGAGACAGGCTGCCGCCTGCCGGAGACGGCGGCCTATCTGCGCGGGGCGCTGGCCGAAATGCCCTGCACGCTGCTGGCCCCGTGGGAGGACGCCGTGTGCGCCTATTTTGACCTTGGAAAGGACGAGACCGTCGCCGTCCGCAGCGACATGGATGCCCTGCCCGTGACGGAGCGGACCGGTCTGCCGTTTGCATCCGCCCATCCGGGCCGTATGCACGCCTGCGGGCATGACGGTCATATGGCCATGGTGCTCGGGCTGGCGCGCCGTCTGGCGGCAGGAGAGGTCCGGCCTCAGCGGAACGTCCTTCTGATCTTTGAGCCCGCCGAGGAGACGACGGGCGGCGCTGCGCCAATCTGCGCGACGGGCCTGCTGGAGCGGTATCATGTAACGCGCGTCTTCGGCATGCATCTCTGGCCGGAGCTGCCCGCGGGCGTCATCGCCTCGCGCGCCGGAGCGATGATGTCGCGCTCGTGCGAGCTGACGGTGGAGATCACGGGCCGATCCGTCCATCTGGCCCGCTTTGCCGAGGGCTGCGACGCGCTGGACGCCGCCGCCCGTCTGCTGACACGGCTGTATGCACTGGCCGAGGGCAAGCCCTGCCTGCTGCGCTTCGGCAAAATGGAAAGCGGCAGCGCCCGCAACGCCGTGAGCGACCACACGCATCTTGAGGGCTCGCTGCGCTGCCTGGACGACGGGCTGTATGCCGCGCTCTGGGAGCAGGCGCAGGCCATCGGCTGGGCCGTCGGCGAGGAGACGGGCTGCACCGTGACCATGACGTGCAGCTCCGGCTATCCGCCCGTGACGAACGACGCGGCCCTGCTGGCCGAGGTGCGGAAGCGCTTCCCGATCGCCGAGGCGGAGACGACGTGCATCACGGAGGACTTTTCGGAATATCAGCGCCATGCGCCCGGCGTGTTCTTCTTCCTCGGCACCGGCGGCATCGAGCTGCATGCACCGACGTTCACCTTCCCGGAGGAAATTCTGGACAAGGGAGAAGCGCTCCTGTGCGGGCTCGTATAAAGTGCAGGCCGATCGCCCGGTATAGCCGCTTTTGTAATTGGGAAAACTGAAAGCATCATTGTCTGCCTGTTGCGAAAATGTCCCGAATAATATATAATATTCGGGACAAAAAAGGAGGCGAGCATCGTGGCAAACGGATTCTCAAAGCAAATACGAGAGAGAATTGGAGCCGCAGTCGATGGCACAATTTTTGTGAACTCCGATTTCGCGGATATTGCTGATCAGGAAACGGTCAGAACACGCCTTCGTTCTGAAAATAATTTTTGAGAATATTTATGCCTCTCCCAGATTCTGCGGGAGGGGCATTTTTTCGGAAAAACCGGGCTTTGGAAAACAGTGGAAAAACACGGTGCCGGGAGCTGCAAAAATTTATCCGCATTTTGTTGGATTTCTTGCATGGAAATCCGGAGAACGGAAAGAATTGCGGCAGAAAAAGAATTGCGTTTCGAAAAAAATCGTGATACACTAAGCAAAATCAAAGGCAAACTCAAAAATTTTTGATAAGAGGAGCGATCCGCATGGCCATTGATGTGAGAAGCGAAGTCCGCCCGCTGAAGAAAGTCCTGCTGCAGCGCCCCGGCCGGGAGCTGGAGCAGCTCGTCCCCAATTCGATGGAGCGCCTTCTGTTTGACGACATTCCCTACCTGCGCGGCGCGCAGACGGAGCATGACCGCTTTGCGCAGGTGCTGCGCGACAGCGGCGTGGAGGTCGTCTATCTTACCGATCTGGCCGCGGAGACGCTGGCCCTGAGCGACAGCCTGCGCCGCCGCTTCGTCGAGGACTTTATCCGCAGCAGCGGCTGCGTGGCCGCCAGCTACCGCGAGGCCCTCACGGAGCTTCTGCTGGCCTGTCCCAACACGCGCGAGCTCATCCGCAAGACCATGACGGGCGTCCGCTTCGACGAGCTGCCCCTGCACCAGAACCACTCGCTGGCCTCCCTGCGCAACGACCGCACGCACTTCGTGCTTGAGCCGATCCCGAACCTCTATTTCACGCGCGATCCGTTCGCGTCCATCGGCCGCGGCGTCGCCCTGCACCACATGTACTCCGTCACGCGCAACCGCGAGACGATCTACGGAAACTATATCCTGCACTATCACCCCGACTACGCGGGCAAGGTGCCGTTTTACTACACGCCGGACGAGCCCTACACCCTTGAGGGCGGCGATATCCTGAACCTCAGCGCCGACACAATCGCCGTCGGCATCTCCCAGCGCACCATGCCGGAGGCCGTTGAGCGGCTGGCCTATAATATTTTCCAGGACGAGGCGGGCGAGGTGCGCCGCGTGCTGGCGCTGGATATCCCCAGCACCCGCGCCTTCATGCATCTGGACACCGTGCTGACGCAGATCGACACGGACAAGTTTCTCATCCACCCCTCCATTCTCGACGAGCTGGAGATGTTCGAGCTGACGCCCGGCCGCGGCGGCGCGCCCGTTGCGCGGCGGCTGGACATGCCGCTCGAGGAGGCACTGGCCTCTGCACTCGGCGTCGAGCGCGTCACGCTGCTGCGCTGCGGCGGCGGTGACCAGATCGCGGCCCAGCGCGAGCAGTGGAACGACGGCTCGAACACACTGTGCGTCAGCCCCGGCCGCGTCGTGGCCTATGATCGCAACTATGTCACCAACGGTCTGCTCGAGGAGCACGGCATCGAGGTGCTGCGCATCCCGAGCGGCGAGCTGTCCCGCGGCCGCGGCGGCCCGCGCTGCATGAGCATGCCGCTTTGTAGAGACTGCTGAGTAACCGGAGCAGGTCGTTCCGCAACGGAATCACAGAAAAGCCCGGAATTTTCGCACAAAATTCAAAACTTCCGGTTGACTTTCTACCGGGTGCTGCGATATAATATCAATTGCGCATCCATGCTTGCTTATTGCATCCATGCCTGCGCATGATGATTCTCGATTGCTGCGGCCGGAGTCCGGCTGTTGAGCATAATCTAACAGGAGGTGTACACGAAGATGCTGCGTACCTATCAGCCCAGAAAGCGTCACCGCGCAAAGGTCCATGGTTTCCGCAAGAGAATGGCTACTGCAAACGGCCGCAAGGTTCTTGCCCGCCGTCGTGCAAAAGGCAGAGCCGTCCTGTCCGCCTGAGGAGCCGAGACCGCACCGTCTGCTTGAATTGTAACGTGAAGGGCGAACAGTCTCTGTTCGCCCTTTTGCTTTGCCGGGAGGTTCCGACTTGCTGCATACTGTTTCTCTGAAGGAAAACCATGTTTTCCGCCGCCTGTATCACCGCGGCGCCACGGCGGGCAACCGCCTGCTCGTGGTCTACTGCCTGCGCAACGGCACCGGTCACAGCCGCCTCGGCCTGACCGTCAGTGCCAAGCTCGGCCACGCCGTCGAGCGCAACCGCATGCGCCGCCGCCTGCGCGAGATCTACCGCCTGCACGAGGCGGAGCTCCTGCCGGGCTATGACATCGTGATCGTCGCGCGCAGCCGCGCGATGGAGGCGGATTTCGCAGAGCTGACGCGGGCGTTTCTGACGCTCGCCGGGCGGACGGGCCTGATGCAGGAGGCCGCGCAATGAAGCGCGTCCTGCTGGCGCTCATCCGCTTTTATCGGAAGTATATCTCTCCCGCCTTTCCAGGCAAGTGCCGGTTCATCCCGACCTGCTCGGAATATGGCCTTGAGGCCATCGAAAAATACGGCGCCCTTCGGGGCGGCTGGCTCACGTTCAAGCGCCTGCTGCGGTGCAACCCCTTCAACCACGGCGATTTTTATGATCCCGTGCCGTGATCACCCGGCGGATCTCCGCCCACCCGTTCCGTCCGGCCGCCGTGCGCGGCCAAGAGGAGGCCTTTCATGGATTTTATCCGCGTTCCCTTTGGCTATGTGCTGGAATTCTTCTATGGATTCCTGAATAACTACGGCCTTGCGCTCATTCTGTTCTCGTTCGTTGTCAAGCTGATCCTTCTGCCGTTCAGCGCCAAGAGCAAGAAGAGCATGATGAAGATGTCCCGCCTGCAGCCGCAGCTCAAGCAGCTGGAGCTTGCCTGCGGAGACGACAAGCAGAAATATCAGCAGGAGGTCATGGCCCTCTATAAGTCCGAGGGCGTCAGCATGTACGGCGGCTGCCTGTGGTCGTTCCTGCCGCTGCTGTTCCTTCTGCCGCTGTACACTGTCATCCGTGAACCGCTGCACTACCTGATGCACCTGAATACGGAGACCGTCGATGCCCTCAAGGCCATCGTGGCCACGGAGCAGGGCGTCGAGGTCAGCAAGCTCGGCTACTACTGGCAGTATGGCCCGGCTGCCGATCTGCAGAAATATGCTCTGCAGCTCACCGACGCCTCCATGCGCGAAGCCGTCATGGGCGTCTCGTCCATCAATTTTTCCTTCCTCGGCATCAACCTCGGCCAGATCCCGAGCTGGAAGGTCTGGCAGGCCAAGGGCTGGAGCGATATCGGCGGCTTTATCGTCCCGCTGCTCTCCGGCGGTCTGAACTATCTGTCGATGTTCATCAGCCAGAAGATGAACGGCTCCGTTATCTCCAACGCCAACGGCGAAAAGGACGAAGCCGCCGCCAAGTCTGCCCAGACCAACAAGATGATGAACCTCCTCATGCCGCTCATGTCCATCTGGTTCGGCTTTATCGTCCCGCTCGGCCTGTCGATCTACTGGCTGACGCAGTCGCTGTTCGGCATCGTGCAGGATATGTTCCTCACGAAGCACTACCGCAAGATCTATGACGCAGAGGACGTCGTCCGCCGCGAGAAGGCTGCGCAGCGCGCCGCTGAGGAGGCGGAGAAGGAGCGCATCCGCGCCGCCCGCCGTGCCGCCAACCCCGAGGGCATCACGGAGAACACCAGCAAGAAGAAGCAGCAGCTCCGGGAGCGCCAGGGGCGCGAGGCCGCTGCCAAGGATTTTGAAGCCAAAAAGCGCGCTGCCGCCGGGCTTGCGCCCGAGGAAGCTGCCGAAGTGCTCAGCGGCGATCCCGAGCGTCCCTTCAGCCGCGGCCGCGCCTATTCCTCCGAGCATTACACGAAACATGAGGAGAACGAATAATCATGGAAAAGTTTATCGTCACGACCGGTAAGACCATCGATCTTGCCGTTACGGCGGCGCTGCAGCAGCTCGGTATGGACCGCGACAGCGTGTCCGTCGAGGTGCTGGAGAATGCGAAATCCGGTTTCCTCGGCATCGGCGCTTCGCCCGCCAAGGTCAAGGTGACCTATGAGGTGCCGGACGAGCCCAAGAAGCCCGAGGCTCCGATGAGTGTGCTCTCGTCCGCCTCCCGCTCGAAGCCGAAGGAGCGCCCCGAGATCACCTCGAGCATCATCTCCCGCCCCGGCAAGAAGATCGAGCCGGAGGAGCAGCAGCCTGCCCGCCGCGAGCGCCGTCCGCGTCAGGAGCGCCGCAAGCCGCAGAATGCCGAAACCCCGAAGCAGCAGGAAAAGCCCGCCGAAAAGCCCGTCCGCCCCGAGAAGCAGGAGCGCCCGCAGGCCCCGAAGCAGGAAAAGCCGCGCGCCCCGCGCCCGGAAAAGCCGCAGCAGCCCGCCCCTGCCGCGCCGAAGGAATATGCCCCCGCCCCCGAGGGCTCCATGGAGGAAAAGATCGAGAAGTTCCTCACCGGCCTGCTGACCCACATGAATTCCACCGCCGTGCCCCATGCCTATCGCACGGAGGAGGGCGGCTACCGCGCTGAGCTGGTCGGCGGTGATGTCGGCATGCTCATCGGCCGCCGCGGCGAAACGCTCGACGCCATCCAGTATCTGACGAGCTATGCCATCAACCGCGACAACGAGACGCGCGTGCGCGTCAGCGTCGACGCGGGCGACTACCGCCTCAAGCGCGAGGAAGCGCTGCAGCATCTGGCCGCCAAGATGGCGGGCAAGGCCGTGAAGTACCACCGCAACTTCACCCTCGAGCCGATGAATGCCTATGAGCGCCATGTCATCCATGCCGCTCTGCAGGATTATCCCGAGGTCACGACCTTCTCCACCGGCTCTGAGCCGCACCGCCGCATCGTGGTGGCTTACGCCAAGGAAAAATAACCGAGTAGGAGGGACGTTTAGTCCCGTCCTCTCACACCACCGTGCGTACCGTTCGGTACACGGCGGTTCAATCGCATAAGTGCACAGACTCGTACCGGTCTAGGATACTGTAGTATCCTGCCCGTGCGAGTCTTTCTTT
>NZ_DBFZUT010000095.1:0-62612 GCF_048519415.1 Faecousia sp.
CGACGCAAAGGACATCTCCGGCTACGCGCTGGAGGCCATGAACTGGGCGGTCGCCAGAGGCCTCATCAACGGCTCTGACGGCAAGCTGCTGCCGCAGGACACCGCGACCCGTGCACAGATCGCCGTGATCCTTGCCCGGTATCTGAACGCCTGATCTTTCCCCCCTGCTCCCCATGCGGCCTGCCGCATGGGGAGCCCCCCAGCATTTCCCGGCAATTGGACCCAGACAAACAATATGCTCGAAAATCGAACTTGGGAGGAACAATAAACCATGAAGCATGTGAAACAGCTGCTTTCTGCACTGCTTGTGCTGGCTGTTGTACTCTCGCTGCTCCCGGCTGGCGTTCTGAAGGCGTCCGCCGCAGAAGCACCCGCAGCGCTGGACATCGGCTATCCCACATTCAAGAACACAGAGCTTCTCGACGAGGTCTATGACCTGTCGAAGCTCGGTGTGTCCTATTCCGAAAAGGACATCATGATGGCGATCTATAAGCAGGATCTCGCCAATGGCGGCGACTCCTTCTATATGGACCGCATCCTCGCCCGTGAGGGCGTCTGCAACGGCAACGCCGGTTCGAACGGCAACGCCGACGGAAACACCTTCCTGACCCGCGGCCGCGCGCTGTATATGTACACGAGCAGCCCGTCCGTCATCGGCTTCGGCGGCAACACGGCTTATCATCAGCCGCTTGGCCGGGGCGATCTGGTTCGCGTTCTCTTCTCGAACGCCGACGGCAGCCTGACCACGAAGGAAGACACCAGCAAGCGCGTCAATGCGCCGAGTAACTGGTCCAGCACCTACTCTGTCGGCAGCAACCTGACGCTGGATGTCGTGAAGTTCATCCATCAGGAGAACGTCGCCGTTACGACGATGACGCTGACCAACAAATCCGCAGAGGATCAGACAATTACGGTGGCAGCGGACTCCACCTTTGCGACGGAGCCCGGCAAGGTCACGGTCAATGGTGCAGAGCAGACAGAGCTGACCGGCACCTGCTCTTCCCCTGCAGGCCTTACCACCATCTATGCCCGCATGACCGGCGACGGTTTCGAGGCCGCTTCGTCCGACGACTATTGCTGGCTGTCCCGCAATGTCACCGTCCCCGCGGGCGGCAGTGTGGAGCTGAAGGTCGTCATCGCCTTTACGACGGAAGAGATCCCGGAGTCCACCGAGCAGTACCTCCGCTTCGCGGGCCTCGGAAACCTTGAGGCTGTCCGTGCGCAGAAGGCGGAATACAACCTCTACTGGGCGGAGAACCTGCCCTACATCGACGTGCCGAAGAAGGCCGTCCAGAAGGCAATCGACTATCGCTGGTGGCTGGAGCGCTTCAATTCGCTCGATGCCAACATCCCCGGCTATGACTATCAGTACCCCGTCACCATCGAGGGCGTCCTCGGCTACAACAACGCCATCATTCTGACGCAGCCGATGCACCTGCAGGATACGAAGTGGCTCCGCTCGCCGTATCTGGCCTACGGCCAGCTGCTGTCCGCGGGCAACTCCTCGCAGAGCAGCGCCTTCCTTGATAACCCCGGCAACCGCAACAACTGGAACAACCACTATGGTCAGTATCTGGCTGAGGCCGGCTATGAGGCGTTCAACGTCATCGGCGGCGGCGCAGAGGTTGCGGAGAACTTCGCGTACTACTTCGGCCACGATGCTACCGGCCAGCTGGAGCACTACGGCAACCACATTGAGGGCCGCGACCTCATCGCTTACCGCAACAACTACATGACCGGCAACGACGCCGATACCATCTCCATGCATGCTCCCGGCACCGGCACCTGGAAGGCACACGGCGAAAACGCCTACGTCTGGGCCGCTGCCGACGCCGCCGCGAAGCTCTATGAGCAGCTGGGCAACACCGAGCAGGCCAAGTATTACCGCGATCTGGCCGACAAGATCAAGGCCGACGTCCTCGAGCTCATGTGGTGCGAGGAGTGCCAGAAGTTCGAGACCTATGCCGTCCGTCCGACCGGCACACAGCATAACGCTAACCAGCCCAACCTCGTCAAGTACACCGAGTCCAACAACTACAACTACTTTGCCGTGGGCCTCGTCCCCGACGATGCCGCTTCCGTCACGAAGTACAAGGAAGCCCTCAAGGCCTTCTCCAACGGCAAGGAGTTCCCGATCTTCCCGTTCTACACCGCCAACCAGGTCCACAACCAGGAGGTCAGCGGTTCGAACAACTTCTCGAACATCAACTTTACCGTGCAGCTCCGCCTGTATGAGTCCGCTCTTCGTACCTATGACAAGGAGCAGACCTACATCACCGACGACATGCTTGCCATGATGGCCGAGTGGATGGCATGGAACGTCTACCCCGATGCAGGCGACATCCGCTATCCGAACAACAACGAGTTCCACAACATCGACGGCAGAACCTATGAGAACTACTATCGTTCCTGGATCTACCACAACATCCTCGGCAACTACACCTACCTCTTCATCGAGGACATGGCCGGTATCCAGCCGCGTTCCGATGAAAAGATCGAGCTGAGCCCGATCGACTTCTCCTATGACCACTTCATGGTCAACAACGTCCGCTATCACGGTCATGACCTGACGGTCGTGTGGGATAAGCCGGACGACGGCAAGACCTGGTACAACGAGTGCCCTGAGGGCTACTCCCTGTACATCGACGGCACGCTGGCCTTCACCCTGAAGGATCTGGCCCATGTCGTCTATGACTCCGCCACGAAGGAAATCTCCTTCCCCGACGGCGCTGTCGAGATCGTCACCAATAACGGCGGCGCTGCCATCCCCACCGCGATGAACACCGCCATCACCGAGGAGAAGGTCCTCAACATGCTGGAGAAGTCCGGCGTGCACGGCATGACGAACCTCGCCGAGGGCGCGGAGGTCACCGCCACCTTCACCCCGGACAAGGCCCGCGCCGCGTCCTGGGCAGAAAAGCACCGCGCTGACGGCAGCGACTCCACGTCCAAGGCCGTCAATGAGACCGCTCCCGATCCGCAGGCAGTTGTGGACGGCACGACCGTCGACATGCCGTTCTGGGGCAACTACGGCAGCGTGAACGAGCGCGACAGCCTGACGCTGAAGCTCTCCTCCAAGCAGACCGTGGACATGGCGACGCTGTACTTCTACAACGACCGCCAGACGAACGGCTACTCCGAGCCCTCCAAGTTCGCAGTCGAGTACTGGGACGGCGAGGCCTGGCAGGCCGTCCGGCAGCAGACCCGTACCCCGTCCGCTCCGCGCGCGAACTACAACGCCGTGTACTTCGCACCGGTCGAGACGGATCAGCTCCGCTTCACCTTCACCAACAAGGACAAGGGCTTCACTGCCGTGACCGAGATCCAGCTCTTCAACGAGGGCGGCGACCGCGATCACCCCGCGCAGAACACGGCCCCGACCGTGAAGCTGGCTGAGGATACCTCCCTCACCGGTAACCTCTATACCACCCTGAAGGCGACCTGCACCGACGACGGTCTGCCCTACGACAAGGACATGTCCTACGCCTGGGAAGTCATCTCCGCCCCCGAGGGCGCTGAGACCCTGCTGAGCAGCGCCAACAAGCCCACCACGACCATCTCCGGCACCGTGGAAGGCGAGTACACCGTCCGCTTCACCGTCAGCGACGGCGAGCTGAGCGCGACCGGCGAGCTGACCGTCACCCTGAAGAAGGGCGCTGCGGGCGGCCTCGGCGAGGACGTCGCTCCGGACGCCGCTTCCGTCGAAAGTGACTACACCTCCAGCTGGGAGAACCTGAACGGCATCAACAACCCGAGCTTCGAGCCGACCAGCTCCAACGCGGGCACCGGCAAGGGCTGGGGCAACTGGTCTCAGAGTGTCGGCTCCGAGCACTACGTCGGCTATACCTGGGATGAGGCCGTGACCGTCGGCGGCGCGGACATCTACTGGTATGACGACGGCGGCGGCCTGCAGGTCCCGTCCAAGCTGCGCATGCAGTACCTCGATGCCAACGGCGCGTGGCAGGATGTCAACATCACCACCCCGTTCGAGAGCAGCATTGCAAAGAACAAATACAACCGCATTGAATTCGACCGCGTTACCACCACCCGCCTGCGCCTGTATGTTACCGTTCGCTCCGGCGCAGCCGGCAACGGCATCTATCGCTTCAAGGTCTATTCCTCCGTTGACGTCGCCTCTCTGAACGAGGTCTTCCTCGCCACGAAGCCCGGCGTCATGCCCACGCTGCCCTCCAACGTCACGGCAGTCACCTCGGACGGCGCGCTCATCAGCGTCCCCGTCACCTGGGAGACCCTGACGGCTGACATGATCGCCACCGACGGCGAGGTCAAGCTCCGCGGCGTGAACAACTCCACCGGCAAGATGACCACCTGCACGATCTATGTCCGCAGCGACATGGACAAGGCCACCATCACGAGCGTCGAGCCCGTTGAGGTCACCACGATGCAGGGTATCGTCCCGGCGCTGCCGAAGACCGTGAAGGTCGGCTACAACAACGGCGCGTTCGACAACCAGACCGTCAAGGTCACCTGGCCCGCCATCACGGCTGCCGAGCTGGCCAATGTCGGCGACGTGAACTTCGAGGGCGAGGTCGAAGGCACCGCCACGAAGGCCATGCTGACGATCCACGTGCTCAAGGCCCCGGACGACCCCGCTGTCGTTGCGGTCAAGGAGCTCATCGACGCCATCGGCGAGGTCACGCTCGAGAGCGGCGACGCCATCGACGCTGCCCGCGCCGCCTATGACAAGCTGCCCGAGGCCAAGAAGGCGCTTGTCGACAACTACGAGAAGCTGACTGCGGCAGAGGAAGCTTACACCGCCCTGGTCGACGCCGCTGCCGCAAAGGCTGTGGATGACCTGATCGACGCCATCGGCGAGGTCACGCTTGAGAGCGGCGACGCGATCAAGGCTGCCCGCGCCGCCTATGACGCCCTGACCGACACGCAGAAGGAACTGGTCAAGAACTATGAAAAGCTGCTCGCTGCCGAGGAGCTGTATGAGGAACTGACGGCATCGGCTGCGGCAATCGCCCAGAAGGCCGCTGAGGAAGCCAAGCAGGCCCAGGAAGAGGCCGAGGCCGCGCAGAAGGCCGCCGAGGAAGCCGCTGAGGCCGCCAAGGCCGCGCAGGAGGCCGCCGAGGCCGCCGCTGCCAAGGCCGGCGAGAACAACGCCGCTGCCGAGGAAGCCCGCAAGGCTGCTGAAACCGCGCAGGCCGCTGCCGAAGCCGCACAGGCCAAGGCCGAAGAGGCCCAGAAGAAGGCCGAAGAGGCCAAGACCGGCGCCGAAGCCGCCCGGAAGGCCGCCGAGGAGAACAACGCCGCCGCTGCCGCCGAGGCTGCGAAGGCTGTTTCCGAGGCTCTGAAGGCTGCCGAAGAGGCTGGCCGCTCCGCGCAGAGCGCCACGCAGGCTGCTCAGAGCGCTGCGCAGGCTGCCGAGAGCATGCGGAAGGCGCAGGAGGCTCAGACCGCTGCCGAGGCTGCCCAGGCTGCCGCCGAGGCCGCGCAGGCCAAGGCCGAAGAGGCGCAGAAGAAGGCCGAGGAGGCCGCCGCCTCCAGCGCCGAGGACAAGGCTGCCGCTGAGAAGGCCGCTGAGGAAGCCAAGGCTGCCAAGAAGGCTGCCGAGGATGCAAAGGCCGCTGCCGAGGACGCCAAGGCCGCTGCCGAGCTCGCGCTCGAGGCTGCCAAGAAGTCCGAGGTCGAGGCTGCCGCCTCTGCCGCTGAGGCTGCCGAGTATGCCCGCCAGATGGCCGAGACCTATCAGAAGGTCGTCGAGATCAAGGCGGAGCTGATCAACTATCTGGCCGAGGCTCAGGCCGCTGCCGAAAAGGCGGAGGCGGAGCGCAAGGCCGCCGAAGAGGCCCGCAAGGCTGCCGAAGAGGCTGCTCTCGCCGCTTCGAAGTACACCGCAACGTTTGAGCTGGCACAGCTCCTGCACGAGAGTGAGACTCTGACCGGCCACGCCCGTGAGGACTATGCCAAGGTCATCGAGGACGCCAAGGCCGCCATCGAGGCTGCCAAGACGCCCGAGGAGGTCGACGAGATCCTTGCGGCCGCACGCGAGGCCCTCAAGACCGCAGGCTGCCCGAGCACGAACTTCACCGACGTGGAGGAGAATGGCTGGTATCATACCGGCGTCGACTTCATGGTGAAGAATGGCTTCATGAACGGCGTCGCGGACGATGCGTTCGACGTCGACGGCAACCTGACCCGCGCCCAGCTCGTGACGATCCTCTATCGCATCGCGGGCGAGCCGGAGAGCACGGCCACGAACCCGTTTGCCGACGTGGCGGACGGTCAGTGGTACACGAACGCTGTCATCTGGGCAGCGGAGAACGGCATCGTCAAGGGCGTGAACACCACGACGTTCGCCCCGAACGACCAGATCACCCGTGAGCAGATCGCGACGATCCTCTTCCGCTATGCCAAGGCGGAGAAGGTCGAGGGCAAGCTCGCCGGTTTCCCGGATGCCGAGAAGGTCTCCGATTACGCCGCCGACGCCATGGCGTGGGCAGTGGAGCAGGGCCTCATCAACGGCATCTCCGAGAGCGACGGCAAGACCTACCTCGCCCCGCAGGAGACCGCGACCCGCGCCCAGATCGCCGTCATTCTGATGCGCTATCTGACAGCGGAGAACTGATCCAAAAAAATCCCTGTCCGCCGATGCGGGCAGGGGAGGAGCCGCCCACCGGGCGGCTCCTTTTTGACTTTTGCGGCGCGCTGTCGATCGTACCCTTATTGTAGGGGAGCGGCATGCCGCTCCCGGCGCTGCACTGACGATTTGCACAGGCTATCGCTAAAACGGCGATGGCTCCCGATTTGTCATTGCGAGGGCGCTTTGCGCCCGTGGCAATCTCGGGGAGGCAGTTGCGTTTTCGCCGGGAGTGTCCTGTTATCCGGCCGGGTACTGCGAGATTGCCACGTCGCTTCGCTCCTCGCAATGACACATCAGGAAGCATGGCGCAGGAAACGGTACACTGCACCGAATTGGTGCTGCTTTTGCCGCTTCGCGCACGGGCGGGGCATGCCCCGCCCCTACCATGAATGACCCAGAATGACCCAATACAGACGCAAAAAACCGGCGCAGGGGGGCCTGCGCCGGTAGGGGATATCTTCAGGATCAGGCAAGGCGGAAGCGGAGCATATTCCACGAGGCGGCAGGGAGCTCCGGGGCTTCTGCGCCGACGGCGACCTCGCGCGGCAGAGCGGGCTGGGCGTCTGCGGTGTTCTCGGAGTCCAGCGAGGGAGCGGTCAGCGTGACATGCTGCTCCAGCACGGCGTTCAGGCCGTCGAGCTCCAGCGTCATGGCCTCGTCGAGGCTTTTGTTCACAGCAAAGACCGTCACATGCGTGCCGTCCTCGGAGAGCACGGCGGAGCTGGAAAGGTACGGGGCCTTCGGGCTGACACCGCAGGCATAGGTCGGGACCTCGACCTCCTGCTGCAGGGCCGTGCCGCGGCCGAACTGCGAGCCATAGAGGAACGGCCAGTACGTCGTCTGCGCCCAGGCGCGGCCGCCCGGCTCGGTCATAATGGGGGCCAGCGCGTTGACGAGCTGGGCCAGGCAGGCAACCTTCACGACGTCGGCATGGTTGAGCAGGGTGTTGAGCATGCTGCCGACGAGCAGGGCGTCTGCAAAGTCGTAGTTCTCCTCTTCAATGGGGCGGGCGACCGTCCACTTCTCCGGCACCCTGCCGTTCTTGGCATAGTGATACCAGACGTTCCACTCGTCGAACGACAGGCCGATGTGCTTGTCGCTGCCGACCTCGAGGCGGATCTTTTCGCAGATGGCGGCGACCTCCTGAATGAACTCGCCCATCTCCTCGCTGCGTGCAAGGAAATTCATGACGTCGCCCTCATGGTTCGTATAATACTGATGGAGCGACAGATAGTCGACGTAGGGATAGCTCTGGCGGAGGACCTCCTCTTCCCAGGTGCCGAACGTCGGCATCGTGCGGTAGGAGCTGCCGCAGGCGACGGTCTCGATGGTCGGGTCGAACATCTTCATGAGCTTGGCCGTCTCGCAGGCGATGCGGCCGTATTCCGTGGCCGTCTTCGAGCAGATCTGCCAGGGGCCGTCCATCTCGTTGCCGAGGCACCAGAGCTTGACGTTATAGGGGGCCTCGCGGCCGTTTTCGCGGCGCTTGTCCGCCCAGTAGGTGTGCATGTCGCCGTTGCAGTATTCCAGCAGCTCCACGGCGTCCTTCGGCGTGCCGGTGCCGAGGTTCACGGCCATCATCGGCTGCGCGCCGATACGCTCGCACCACTGCAGGAACTCGTCCGTGCCGACCTGATTCGGCTCAATGGCGCTCCACGCCATGTCGGGGCGGACGGGACGCCTGTCCTTCGGGCCGATGCCGTCGCGCCAGTCGTAGCCGGAGAGGAAGTTGCCGCCCGGATAGCGGATCTGCGTGACATGCAGCGGACGGATGAGCTCTTCCACGTCGCCGCGGAAGCCGAAGGCGTCGGCAGTCGGGTGGCCCGGCTCATAGATGCCGGTATAGACAGCGCGGCCGAGATGCTCGATGAATGAGCCGAACACGCGGGGATCGATGGGGGAGATGATGCAGTCCTTCTGCAGTCGGATGCGAGCTTTCATGAATTAACCTCCTGTGGATTCTCGTTTGATGATCGTACATTCCAGCATGATGTCCTTCTGCGCCGGATGCTTGCCGGAGAGCATGTCCAGCAGGGTGTGGCCCGCGCTCTGGCCCATCTGGAACAGCGGCAGGGCGACGGTGGAGAGCGACGGGCGGCAGACGGAGCTGATCTCACGGTTATCGTAGCCGATGAGGAAGATGTCCCTGCCGACCTCGATGCCGTTCTGGTTGCACCAGTCGATCACGCCGGTGCCGACAAGGTCATTCTGGGCGAAAATGGCCTTTGCGCCCGCACGGATGAGCTCGCCGCCGAGACGGTAGCCGGAGTCACGGTCCCAGTCACTTGCGCGGACGAGGGAAGAGTCATAGGCTACGCCGTGGTCGTGCAGGGCCTGCAGGAAGCCGTTGGCGCGGCGCAGGGTGTGCACGGAGTGGATGGGACCGGTGATCATGCCGATGTGCTCCGACGTGTGCTCCAGCAGAGTGCCCGTGGCCTCATAGGCGGCAAGACGGTCATCATAGCCGACGCAGGGCACGTCCTGATCCTCGCAGGTGCAGTAAACGCACACGAACGGGATATGGGCATGCGCCTTCAGCGATGCGACAAGGTGGCTGTGACAGCCGATATAGATGATGCCCGCGACCTGCTTGGACAGCAGATCGTTCACGGCGGAGCGAACGAGCACGTTGCTCTCGGGATAGTCCCAGGGATTGTCGTGGTAGCGCTTGTTGAAACGCAGATTGCTCAGAATATAATGATAGTTCAGCGTTTCGCATACGGAGGCGACGCCGTCGACGATCTCCGGCGTGTTGAAGACGGTCAGGTCCTCCGTGATGATGCCGATGGTGCGCGCGTCGCCGAGCTTCAGCGAGCGGGCGTTGAGATTCGGACGATAATTGAGCTGGTCCGCGATCTGCAGAATTCGGTCGGCCGTCTCCTGCTTGACGCCGGATTTGTTGTTCAGGACCTTGGAGACCGTTGCGATGGATACACCGGCTCGGTCCGAGATTTCGCGAATGGTTGCCATGAAATGGTTCACCTTCTCTGGTAATTTACAATGCGAAGCGTTGATATAATCATATCATACCGTACGAAAAACAGCAAGAGCTAAACGTTTTATTTCGGGGAAAATGCTAAATTTGACGCAAATTACAGGGAAATCCCGCGTGCTGCACATTTTTTGGCTTACATGCAGTCCGGAACGGCTGCAGACCGGCAGATGCGCAGCTTGATCGTTGTGGATTCTGCACAAAAAATAGTCGGGAAAGTTGTATAAACTCACGATTCTGTAATTCTGCCTTTACAAATCCGAAAATTATGATATAATCAGGTCAGAAAAAGTTAAACGTTTAAATCACCGGACGCCAATTGCGGCTTCGGCACGCGGCGACCGACGACGGGATTCCGCGTTTTCTTTTCTGATTTCTTCTTAAACGTTTAACCACCAATGGAGGTTCCACATTATGGCAAGCAAGATCACGATCCCCGATTTGAAAAAAATTAGAGTAACGGATCCGCTGTTCAGCCATTACGCGGGCATGGTCGCAAAGAAAATGATTCCCGTGCAGTGGGAGATCCTCAACGGCAAGCAGGGCCAGAGCCGCTGCTTCTGCATTGATAATTTCCGCATCGCCGGCGGCACGCTCCAGGGTGAGCACCGCGGCGTTGTCTTCGGCGATACGGATGCCTATAAATGGCTCGAGGCAGTCGCTTATTGCGCAAATAACGGCGAAACGGAGTACATCCCCCAGGCGGATGAGCTCATCGAGATCATCGGGCAGGCCCAGCAGCCGGACGGCTACCTGAACACCTATTTCACGGTCTGCCATCCCGAGCTCCGCTGGAAGAACCTCACCGAGGGCCACGAGCTCTACAGCGCGGGCCACCTCATCGAGGCCGCCGTCGCCTACTATAACGCGACCGGCAAGCGCCGCCTGCTCGACATCGCCGCAAAGTTCGCAGATCTCATCTGCCAAACCTTCGGCGACGGCGAGGGGCAGATCCCCGGCTATCCCGGCCATCAGGAGATCGAGCTTGCCCTCGTGAAGCTGTGGCGCGTGACCGGCGAGGAGCGTTACCTGAAAACGGCCCGCTTCTTCCTGGACTGCCGCGGCCGCACGCCGAACTACCTGCTGCGCGAGATGAATGACCCGAACCACAAGGTCATTTTCCCCGAACTGCGCAACTACGATCCCTCCTACTCCCAGTCGCATGTGCGTCCCGTGGAGCAGAAGACAATGGAGGGCCACGCAGTCCGCGCCATGTACCAGTGCAGCGCAATGGCAGATCTGGCCGATATCCAGCAGGACGAGGCCCTGCGCAATGCCTGCCAGACGCTCTGGGACAATGTCACGAAGCGCCGTATGTATATCACGGGCGGCATCGGCTCGTCCGGCCTGCTTGAGCGCTTCACCGTGGATTACGACCTGCCGAACGACCGCATGTACTGCGAAAGCTGCGCGTCCATCGGTCTGATGATGTTCGGCCAGCGCATGGCGGCCATGTTCCGCGACGCCTCGTACTACGAGACCGTGGAGCGTGCCCTGTGCAACACGGTGCTCGGCGGCGTCAGCGCTGCGGGCGACCGCTACTTCTACGTCAATCCGCTGGAGGTCTGGCCTGCAAACTGCAAGGACCACACTTCCATTGAGTATCTCAAGCCCGTCCGCCAGCCGTGGTTCGAGGTCGCCTGCTGCCCTGCAAATATCGCGCGCACGCTCGCTTCCCTCGGCCAGTACATCTATGCGGTCGATGACCGCAGCATTTATGTCAACCTGCTCGTCGGCTCGACCATCGAGACGACCCTGCGCGATACCGACGTCCGCATCGAGCAGCGCAGCGGCCTGATGCATGGCGGCGCGCTGGAGCTGGACGTCCGCTCGAGCGGCACGCATCCCATCGTTGTGCGCCTGCGTCTGCCGAAGTGGATCGAGGCTCCCGTCTTCCGCCTGAACGGCGAGGAGATCCAGCCTGCGGTCGAGAACGGCTATGCCGTGCTTGCCGTGAACTGCGCAGGAGAGCATCACTTCACGCTCAGCGGCTCGGTGCCCGTGCACCGCTGCGCCGCAAACCTGTGTGTTCGCGCCGATGTCGGCCGCGTCGCACTGCAGAAGGGCCCGTTCGTCTACTGCTTCGAGCAGCAGGACAACGGCGAAAACCTCGCGGCCCTGCGCATGGCGCCGGATGCCGCCGTTGAAGAGAAGGTGCCCGCCGAGGGCCTGCCCGGCAACCTGCCGGAGCTGGATGTGAGCGGCTGCCGCATCGTTTCAACCGGTGTGGACGACGCTGAGCTCTATGCCGACTGCGCCCTGCGCACCGAGCCGTGCACGCTGCACGCCGTTCCCTATGGCCTGTGGGGCAACCGCACGCCCGGCGAGATGCGCGTCTGGGTCGATACCACAATTTCGTAATTATACGCAGCAGGAAGCTGCTATAATAAAAAACTTGAAATGAAGAAAGGAACCTGAACCATGAAGAAGATCATCGCGCTCCTGCTGTGCCTCCTGATGATCGTTGGTATGGTCGCCTGCGCAACCAACACCGACAACAACGATCAGACCGACGGCTCTCAGGACACCACCCCCGCCACGGAGAACTCCGATTCCTCCGATGACACCAACGGCAATGACGGCGACGTCGTCACCATCACCTACTCCTATTGGGGCACCCCGGACGAGGCTGCCAGCGTGCAGGCCGTCGCCGACAAGTTCCACGAAGAGTATCCGAACATCAAGGTTGAGGTCATGGCGATCCCCAACGAAGAGTATGTCACGAAGCTGAACACCATGGCTACCGCGGGTGAGCTTCCCGACTGCGGCATCATGAACGAGTCCGGCGTTCTGGACTTCGCTTCCGACGGCCTGCTGTACGACATCTCCGCCATGTACGAGGGCGCCGACTCCATGCCCCTTGATTCCATCACCTTCAAGAGCGAAGGCAAGCCCGTTGCTTACTCCGCTGCGAACGAAGTCCTGTCCCTGTACTACAACAAGGACATGTTTGATGCCGCCGGCCTGGACTATCCGTCCGCTACCGAGGCTATGACCTGGGACGAGTTCGTCACCCTGGCCAAGACCCTGACCCTCGACGCCAACGGCAACAACGCCCTGAGCCCGGATTTCGACAAGGAAAACATCAAGCAGTACGGCTGCGTCGTTGACAACTGGACCTGGCAGCTTGAGGTTTGGGCACTGTCCAACGGCGGCCGCTGGTTCACCGAGGACGGCTCCGCCTGCACCATCAATGACCCGAAGGTCATCGAGTCCATCCAGAAGGTCGCTGACCTGACCCTCGTTGAGAACTGCATGCCTTACAATGCAGGCCTCGAGGACAACGGCATGCAGCGCTCCCTGCTGACCGGCACCGTCGCCATGGCGACCGCTGGCGCATGGAACGTCGGCACCTGCCTTGCCACCGCCCGTGACGAAGGCCTGAACTATGGCGTCGCCCGTCTGCCGAAGATGGTCAACGAGGTCACCATCTGCACCGGCGGCCCGCAGGTCGTCTTCTCCCAGACCAAGCATCCGGAAGAGGCCATGACCTTCATCAAGTGGTACATGAAGGAAGAGAACAGCTGGGACAGCCTGATCGCCACCGGCATCTGGATGCCCATCCTCGAAGAGTACTACACCGATGAGACCCTCACCAACAAGTGGATCGACAACCCCAACTTCCCGGATCATGACGAGTACAAGGGTGCTGTCGTTGACTACGCAAGAGATTGCGCTGAGTCTACCTGCTGGTACTACATCCCGCACACCACCGAGTTCATCGAGCTCCTCCGCACGGTCCTCGGCCCGGTCTGGACCGGCGAGCAGACCGCTGAGCAGGCGATCACCGAGAACTACGACGCACTGAACGCAGTGTTCATGGGCGAGTAAGCAGAACCCTCTGACTGATATCTGAAACCCCGGTTTTGGCCGGCCGCCCGGAGCGGCGGCCGGCCAAAATGTCTTTTTCAACTCCTAACTCAAAGAAAGGGTGAGCAAGTTGCCCAAACGCACTAAGAAACCCAAGAGCAAGCTGCTCCGCAAGGAAGCGCGCGCTGCGTATCTCTACCTCATCCCCGCATTTATCGGCCTGATCGTGCTGACCTATATTCCGCTGATCGCGGTGTTCGGCCTGAGCTTTTTCAAGTGGGGCGGAACCGGTGCACCGGAATGGAACGGCATCAATAACTATATCAAGCTCTTCACCACGGATCCGTATTTCAAGGAATCCATCAAAGTCACCGTCTATTTCTCCCTGCTTGCTGTCGTCGGCAGCATGGTCTATTCCCTGATTGTCGCAATGCTGCTCAACCGCAAGATCCCCGCCCGCGGCTTCTTCCGCGCGGTCTTCTACCTGCCCTATGTGCTGCCCGCAGCCGCCGTCTACATCGGCTGGAGCTGGCTGTACAACACGGAGTGGGGCCTGTTCAACTACATCCTCTCCAAGCTCGGCATCGAACGCCTGATGTTCGTCAGCTCGTCCTCGCAGGTCGTTCCGTCGCTGGCACTGATCGCCGTGTGGCTCTCCGGCAACCTGATCGTGATTTTCCTGGCGGGCCTGCAGAATGTGCCCCGCGTGTACCATGAGGCCGCCGAGATCGACGGCGCAAATGCATGGCAGCGCTTCTGGCATGTGACCTTCCCCAGCATGACCCCCATTATCTTCTATAATATGCTGATGTCCCTGATCACCAACATGCAGGTCGTCACGCCTGCCCTCGCTCTGACGAAGGGCGGCCCCGGTAAATCCTCTTACTTTATGTCCTACATGCTCTACAACTACGCGTTCAAGCAGCGCGGCAAGATCGGTCTCGCCTGCGCGATCGCCTTCGTGCTGTTCCTGCTGATCGGCGCCTTTACGCTGCTGCTGTTTGCCACCAGTAAGAGCTGGATCTTCTATGAAGGAGGCGACGACAAATGAGCAGCCTGAAAAGCCGCAAGCGCACCGAGCGTATCACGAATGCGCTGTGCTTCATCGCGCTGATCTTCCTGACCTGTCTGTGCATGCTGCCCATCTGGTGGATCTTCCGCTCCAGCCTGATGTCGAACGCCGAGCTGTTCAAGTGGCCGCCTGCCTTCTTACCGCCGCGCTGGCTGTTCTCGAACTACGCCAACACGCTGGAATACTTCAAGTTCTGGACCTATCTGAAGAACACGATGATCATCATCGTCCCGTCTGTCATCTTCGGCACCATCACGGCCACGATGTGCGGCTACGCCTTCGCGCGCCTGCGCTTCCGCCTGCGGAACTTCCTGTTCACGCTGTGCGTCGGCTCCATGCTGCTGCCGACCATGGTCACGCTCATCCCGCTGTACATCATGTGGACGAAGTTCTTCAACATGTCCAACACGTTCTGGCCGCTCATCCTGCCGTATCTCTGCGGCGGCGGCGCGTTCAACATCTTCCTCATCCGCCAGTTCGTCCGCTCCATCCCGCGTGAGCTCGACGAAGCTGCAACGATCGACGGCGCAGGCTACTTCCGTATCCTCCTCAACGTCATCGTTCCTTCCATCAAATCGGCGATGATCGTCGTCGCCATGTTCCTCTTCATCCAGATCTGGAACGATCTGCTCCAGCAGATGATCTATATCAATACGGATGATAAGTTCACGATCTCCATGGGCCTGAGCCAGCTCAAGGGCTCCCTGAAGACGGACTGGTCCGCCATCATGTGCGGCACCTGCATGTCCTTCGTGCCCGGCGTCGTGTTCTATCTCCTCGGTCAGCGGTACTTCGTCGAAGGCATCGTGATGACCGGTATGAAAAACTGATGCAGCGCGGAATGCGTCGGGAAGGCCGCGGCCTTCCCGCGCCCCGCGAGGGTGCGCGTCGGTTTTTCTATCTGTTTTGGAACCATGCATGGAAGCTCATCCGTCTGAACCTGCTGTTTCTGGCCTGCTGCATCCCGGTCGTGACGATGCCGGCTGCGCTGTGCGCCATGGACCGCGTCCTCATCGTGCTCGTGCGCGAGGGCAATGTGCTTTTATGGGAGGAGTTCCGGGACGAATTTAAAAAGGACTTTTGGCGCAGTCTTCCGCTCGGACTGCTGTTCGGCGGACTGCTGTTTCTGGGATATTTCCTGCTCAGCCTTGGTATGGGCAACTTCGGCACCTTCCTCGGTCCGATGTTCTTCGCCTTCGGCCTGTTTACCATCGGCTTCGCGCTCGGCCGCGGCAGCTATGCCTTCCTCATGCGCGCCATGTTCGATCTGCCCAACGGCCAGATCCTGAAGAATGCCAACGGCATGTCCGCCCTGCGCGGCGGCCGCGGCTGGCTGCCGATCGTGGTGCATGGCGTCGGCTTCCTGTTCGGCTTCAGCTTTTTCCCGTACACGCTGATCGTGATCGCACTGTTCGGCATCAGCCTGCCGCAATACCTGATCTGCTATCTGCTCAATGATCCCATCCAGAAAAACATCATTTCTCCGTGGGAGAGGATGCAGGCTCAAAAGGAGACATAATATGACTCACACGCTTGGTATCGAATTCGGCTCGACCCGTATCAAGGCCGTCCTGATCGACGAGGCCTTCCGCCCGGTCGCCTCCGGCGACTACACCTGGAAGAGCGACCTCCGCGACGGCGTCTGGACCTATGACCTCGAGGAGGCCTGGAGCGGCCTTCGCACGGCACTGCGCGCCCTCGGCGAGGTCTCCGTGGATGCCATGGGCATCTCGGCCATGATGCACGGCTATCTGGCCTTTGACAAGGACTGGAATTTGCTCACGCCCTTCCGCACCTGGCAGAACACCATGACGGGTGAAGAGGCGGCGGAGCTGACGGAGCTGTTCGGCTTCAACATCCCGCAGCGCTGGTCGATCGCGCATCTCTGGCATGCCATCCGCACCGGCGAGGCGCATGTCGGCAAGCTTGCGCATATCACGACGCTGGCGGGATATTTCCACTATATGCTCACCGGCGTGAACGCCGTCGGCATCGGCGAGGCCTCCGGCATGTTCCCCATCGACAGCGAAACGCTGGACTATGACCGCGGCATGATGGAAAAGTTCGACCGCCTCATCGCGGAGCAGCCCTTCACGCTGCGCGATCTGCTGCCGCAGGTCCTGCCCGCCGGTGTCCCGGCAGGCAAGCTGACCGCCGCCGGTGCGGCCCGCCTCGATGGCATGCTGTCCGAGGGCATCGTGTTTGCCCCGGCCGAGGGCGATGCCGGTACCGGCATGACGGCCACGAACGCCGTCGGTCCGCGCACGGGCAACGTCTCCGCCGGCACGTCCATCTTCTCCATGGTCGTTCTGGAGCATCCGCTGCAGAAGGTCTATCCGGAGATCGATCTTGTCACCACGCCGACGGGCCGCCCCGTCGCCATGGTGCACTGCAACAACTGTACGAATGATATGAACGCCTGGGCAGGCGTCCTGCGCGAGACGGCTGAGCTGTTCGGCAGCTCCGTCGACACGGGCGAGCTGTTCACGAAGCTCTACCGCAAGAGCCTCGAGGGCGAGGCCGACTGCGGCGGCGTCATGGTCGTGAACTATCTGGCAGGCGAGGGCGTGACCCATCTCGATGAGGGCCGCCCGCTGGTCCTGCGCCGCCCGGACAGCCGCTTCACGCTGGCAAACTTCCTGCGCGCACAGCTCTATTCCACCATGGCTACGCTGAAGATCGGCATGGATCTGCTGGCCTCCGAGCAGGTGGCCATCGATTCGCTCACCGGCCACGGCGGCTTGTTCAAGACGCCGGGCGTCGGCCAGAAATACATGGCCGCGGCCTGCGGTGCGCCCGTGACCGTCATGGAGAGCGCCGGAGAAGGCGGCCCCTACGGCATGGCGCTTCTGGCGGCCTTCGTCCTGCAGGGCGGCGGCGAGACGCTGGAGGACTTCCTCGCAAAGCACGTCTTCGCCGATGCCGTCCGCACGACGCTCCAGCCGGACCCGGCGGACGTTGAAGGCTTCCGCACGTTCCTCAATCAGTATAAGGCCTGCCTCCGCGTGGAGCAGGCTGCCACAGAAAATCTGTAAGGAGTGTACAAAGATGAAAAACTATGAATTCTGGTTTGTCGTTGGCTCGCAGACGCTGTACGGCGAAGAGGTGCTCCGCACCGTCGCTGCCCGCGCCGAGGAAATGGCGCAGAAGCTTTCTGCCGTTCTGCCCTATCCCCTGAAGTACAAGGTCACCGCCAAGAGCAACGCCGAGATCCTCGACGTCGTGAAGGAAGCCAACTATAACGACGCCTGCGCCGGTATCGTGACGTGGTGCCATACGTTCTCTCCGTCCAAGATGTGGATCAACGGTCTGGAGCTGCTCCAGAAGCCGTGGTGCCACTTCGCCACGCAGTATAACCGTGAGATCCCGAACGAAGAGATCGACATGGACTTCATGAACCTGAATCAGGCCGCCCACGGCGACCGCGAGCACGGCTTTATCGGCGCCCGCCTGCGCGCTCCGCGCAAGATCATTGCCGGTTACTGGCAGGACGGCGACGTGCAGGAGCGTCTGGCCAGCTGGATGAAGGTCGCCGTCGGCGTCGCCTTCTCCCGCAGCCTGAAGGTCATGCGCTTCGGCGACAACATGCGCGAAGTCGCCGTCACCGAGGGCGATAAGGTCGAGGTGCAGCGCAAGCTTGGCTGGCAGGTCAACACCTGGGCCGTCGGCGATCTCGTCAAGGAGATGAACGCCGTCACGGAGGCCGAGGTCGACGCACTCATGGACGTCTACCGCGAGAAGTATGACTTTGCAACGGACAACGTCGAAGCCATCCGCTATCAGGCGCGCGAAGAGATCGCCATGAAGAAGATGATGGACCGCGAGGGCTGCAAGGCCTTTGCCAACACGTTCCAGGACCTCTACGGCATGGAGCAGCTGCCCGGCCTGGCTTCCCAGCATCTGATGGCGCAGGGCTATGGCTACGGCGGCGAGGGCGACTGGAAGGTCTCCGCCATGACCGCCATCCTGAAGGCCATGGGCGAGGGCGGCAACGGCGCGTCCGGCTTCATGGAGGACTATACCTATCATCTTGTCAAGGGTCAGGAATACAGCCTCGGCGCACACATGCTCGAGGTCTGCCCGAGCCTTGCCAGCGCCCGTCCGCGCATCGAGACCCATCCGCTGGGCATCGGCATGAACGAGAAGGATCCCGCCCGTCTGGTTTTCGAGGGCAAGGCCGGTAAGGCCATCGTCGTCAGCCTGATCGACATGGGCGGCCGTCTGCGCCTCATCGTGCAGGACATCGAGGCCGTGAAGCCCATCATGCCCATGCCGAACCTGCCCGTCGCCCGCGTTATGTGGAAGGCCATGCCGAACCTCACGACCGGCGTCGAATGCTGGATCACCGCCGGCGGCGCGCATCACACCGTTCTGTCCTACGACGTCACGGCCGAGCAGATGCGTGACTGGGCACGGATCATGGACATCGAGTATGTCCACATCGGCGCGGATACCACGGTGGAGTCTCTGGAGCACGACCTGTTCCTGAGCGACCTTGCGTGGAAGCTGAAGTAAGGAGCACGCTATGCTGGAGGAACTGAAGCGTCAGGTGCTGGAGGCTAATCTCCTGCTGCCGAAGCACGGTCTCATCACCTTTACCTGGGGCAACGTCTCCGGGATCGATCGCGCCAGCGGTCTGGTCGTCATCAAGCCGTCCGGCGTCAGCTATGACGGCATGACGGTCGGGGATATGGTCGTCGTGGATCTGGACGGCAAGGTCGTCGAGGGCAAATGGAAGCCCTCAAGCGACACGCCGACGCATGTGGAGCTGTACCGTGCCTTTCCCGGCATCGGCGGCATCGTCCACACGCACTCCCGCTGGGCAACGAGCTTTGCGCAGGCGGGCGTCGGCATCATCCCCATGGGCACGACGCAGGGCGACTACTTCTATGGTGAGATCCCCTGCACCCGTCCGATGACGCCGGAGGAGATCGCGGGCGAATATGAGAAGGAGACCGGCAAGGTCATCATCGAGACGTTCGCGGGTAAGGACCCCGAGGCCATCCCCGCCGTGCTGGTCAACAGCCACGGCCCGTTTGCCTGGGGCACCGATGCCGAAAACGCCGTGCACAATGCGGTCGTTCTGGAGGAGGTCGCCTTCATGAACTTCCATGCGCTGCAGCTCAGCCCGAACCGCGGCGCAATGCAGCAGGAGCTGCTCGATAAGCACTACCTGCGCAAGCACGGGAAAAATGCCTACTACGGACAGGGCTGATCTGTCTTACAGATAGGGAGAAGAGAGGAAATGGAGCTGCTCCGTCGGAGCGGCTCCATTTTCCGGTTTTGGGGGCTTGACAACGGTCCAAACTCGTGCTAGTATAATGCCTAGAAATACAGTAGGTAATATAGGAATTCGAAAGGAGCCTGTTTTATGAAAGTCTATCACAGCATTTCCGAGCTCGTCGGCCACACGCCGCTCGTGCAGCTGCAGCGCTTTGCCGCGGCGCGCGGCCTGAAGGCAAACCTGCTGGCCAAGGTCGAATATTTTAACCCCGCGGGCAGCGTAAAGGACCGCATCGCCTGTGCCATGCTGGACGACGCCGAGCAGCGCGGCCTGCTGAAGCCGGGCGCGGTCATCGTCGAGCCGACGAGCGGCAACACCGGCATCGGCCTTGTCGCCATGGCGGCCGCGCGCGGCTACCGCGTCATCCTGACCATGCCGGAGACCATGAGTGTCGAGCGCCGCAACCTGCTCAAGGCTTATGGCGCGCAGCTCGTTCTGACGGACGGCGCGCAGGGCATGAAGGGTGCCATTGCCAAGGCGGAGGAGATCGCCGCGCAGACGCCCGGCAGCTTCCTGCCCGGCCAGTTTACGAATCCGGCCAACCCCGCCATCCACCGCGCCACGACCGGCCCGGAGATCTGGCAGGATACGGATGGCACCGTCGATATTTTCGTTGCAGGCGTCGGCACCGGCGGCACCATCACGGGCACGGGCGAATATCTGAAGTCGCAGAACCCGAACGTGCGCGTCGTTGCGGTTGAGCCGGCCGGTTCGCCGGTCCTGTCCAAGGGCACGCCCGGCCCGCACAAGATCCAGGGCATCGGTGCGGGCTTCGTGCCGAAGACGCTCAACACCTCCGTCTATGACGAGGTCTTCCCCGTGGAAAATGAGGACGCCTTCGCCACCGGCCGCGCGCTGGCGCGGGAGGAGGGCCTGCTCGTTGGCATTTCGTCCGGTGCGGCGGTCTTTGCGGCGGCGGAGCTGGCCAAGCGACCGGAAAATGCAGGCAAGACCATCGTCGCCCTGCTCCCGGATACCGGCGAGCGCTACCTCTCCACGGCCATGTTTACGGAGTAAAATCCGCACAGGCCTCCAGATTTGTCATTGCGAGGGCGCTTTGCGCCCGTGGCAATCTCGTGCAGGCATTCGCAGGTCGTACAGCGTAACGTTAAAACGGTGTGCACCGATTGCGTCTGTAGCAGCGCTCACTGAGCACCTTGCGAACCCATGAGTTTTCCAACACAAATTCATTGGCGCAATGCTCCCAAGTTTGTCATTGCGAGGCCCAAACAGGGCCGTGGCGATCTCGCAGTACCCAGTAGGATCGCGGGGAAGTTATCGGCAAAATCGTAACTGCCTTCCCGAGATTCCCACGTCGCTTCGCTCCTCGGAATGACAAATCGGGGGAGCGCGGTGGTGCACCAGCGCCCCTGCGCGTTTGAATTGTCCTGTACAGACCCAAAACAAAATAGCGCACCCGCTGCGGGTCTCCGCAGCGGGTGATTTTATGTTGCCCTATTGCAAAAACAGAAAGATCGCCAGCGTCATCAGCACGGAGCCGGAGTCCTCGTTGCCCTCCGACAGGAGCAGCAGCAAAATGAGCACGACCAGCACATCACCGCTGTCCATGCCGGGGATCAGCCCCTCCAGAAACGGCAGCCGCAGCGGTGGGCGCGGCGGACCGGGCGGCGGGGGAGGACACGGCGGCGGTCCCGGCGGCTGCGGCGCAGGCGGCGGACCGGGGAAACACGGCTGCCCCGGCGGTGGGCCGGGCGGACGCTTCGGCTCCGGGACGGGCTTGCGTTGGTATTGCCCGCCGGGCGTTGGGGTATAACGGTTATACATCGTTCGGCCCTCCCAGCAGGCCGCCGTGCTGCTTCAGCGCGCCGCCTGCGATCTGCGAGATGCGCGCGATGCGCATCGCCCGGTCAAGCTTTTCCCGCCGCTCCGGCCGCAGATAGGGCTTGAGCGCCGCAAGCAGCGCCTCCTGCGGCCCGTCCTTCTGATTCGCCTGCCGGACGAGCTGCAGGATGCCGCGCACGAAGGCGTCGTCACCGGGCGGCGGGCCGGGTGACGGCCCGGGCGGCGGACCGGGGGGCGGGGGCGCATCGGGCGGCCCCATGCCGAGCGACTGCGCGAATGACATCAGCTGCGCCATGGAATTCGGGTCGTTCAGGACCTGACTGAGCTTTTCCTCCAGATTTTCCGTGCCGATCACCTGCCCTGCTTCAGCTTTTCCAGCAGAGCGGCCGCCTGCGGGTCGTCCAGCAGCGGCTTCAGCATGGCCTGCGCCCCCGCCATGTCGCCGCGCTGCGCCGCTGCCGCCGCCTGCTGCAGCGTCTGCCCGCCGCCGCGGGAGAGCAGCGCAAGGAGCTGCTGTGCCTCCGGGGCGTGAAGGATCCGCTGCGCCTCTTTTTTTGCATCTTCCTGCTTCATAAATGATTGCCTCCCGCTCTGTGGCCTGCTATAATATATGCACCAAACGCGAAGGAGGTGACGCCATGAAGCTTCTGATCCTTTCGGATTCTCATGGCGAGCAGGAATTCATGCAGCTTGCCGTGCGGCGGGAGCGGCCGGACGCCGTGATCCATCTCGGCGACCACTGCGCCGATGCCGACCGTCTTGCGGAGGAATTCTGCGGCCTGCCGGTCCTGAGCGTCCGCGGCAACTGCGACCTGTGGGGCCCGCCGCGCGCGGAGACGCTGCTGCGGACCTTTGAGGGCGTGCGCATTTTCGGCACGCACGGGCACCGCTACGGCGTCAAGCAGGGGCTGCTCCGCTTTTCTCTTGCGGCGCAGGAGCAGCAGGCGCAGGTCGCGCTGTTCGGCCATACCCACATTCCCTATTGCAGGCAGGAGGGCGGCCTCTGGCTGCTGAATCCCGGCGCCTGCGGCGGCCGCGCTCCGAGCTGCGGCATCGTGACGGTGGACGGCGGCAAAGCGGTCTGCTGCGTGAAAGATCTGTTACTGGAGGAAACCTTATGATCCTTGCAATTGATATCGGCAATACCAACGTCGTCCTCGGCGGCATCGAGGGGAACGACATCCTGTTTGAGGCGCGCATGGCGACGGACTCCATCAAGACGTCCGATCAGTACTGTGCGGAGCTCAAGAACATTCTGGCGCTGTTCGACGTCGTTCCGTCCATGATCGACGGCACGATCGTCGCCTCCGTCGTGCCGCCGGTGCTCAATTCGTTCCGCACCGCCATCCGCAAGCTGACGGGGAAGAACTGCCTTGTTGTCGGCCCCGGCATCCGCACGGGCCTGAACATCCGCATGGACAATCCTGCGGAGATCGGCAGCGACCTCATCGTCGCCTCCGTTGCGGCCATCCATGACTATGGCGCGCCGCTGCTCATCGTAGATATGGGCACGGCGACGACCATCACGGCCATCGACAAGGACGGCATCTATACCGGCGGCTGCATCTGCCCAGGCCTGAAGATCTCGCTCGAGGCGCTGACCGGCCGCACGGCCCAGCTCCCCGGCATCAGCCTGGGCGAGCCGCAGCGCGCCATCGGCAAAAATACGCGCGACGCCATGCGCAGCGGCATCATGTTCGGTGCGGCAGCCATGCTCGACGGCCTGCTCGACCGCATGGAGCAGGAGCTTGGGACCCCGGCAACGGTCGTGGCGACGGGCGGCATCTCCAAATTCGTTGTGCCGCTGTGCCGCAGAAAGCTCCTCTACGACCGCACCCTGATGCTCAAGGGCCTGAACCTGCTTTATCAGCGCAATGTCCGCGCCTGAGCGGCGCGATCCGCAGGACGCCGTCTTTGCGCCGGAGGAGCTGCTCCGCGCGCTTCCGACGCCCTGCTATGTCTATGATGAGGCGCAGCTCCGCACCCGCGCGGTCCGGCTGCGCAGCGCCTTTTCGTGGAGCGCCGGGTTCCGGGCCTGGTTCCCGGTGCGGGCGCTGCCAAACCCGACCGTCCTGCGCATCCTGCGCGAGGAGGGGCAGGGGGCGCTGTGCGTCACGGCGGGGGAGTACCGGCTGGCGCTGGCCAGCGGCTTTTCCCCGGAGTCCATCCGCTTTGCGCCCGAGTTTCCCACGGACGCCGAGCTGGCCGTTCCGGCTGCGGACCTCGTGCTGGACGACGGCGGGCTGCTGCTCCGGCTGGAGCGGGAGCGTCCGCTGCCTGCGCGGCTCGGCCTGCGGCTTCGGCCGGAGCCGGACCGCAGCTTCCACAAGGCGGAGGCCACGCGCTTCGGAATGCGGACGGGCGAGCTGCTGGATACGGCGCAGGAGCTGCGGCTCAAGGGTGTGCGCGAGGTCGGCCTGAGCGCCATGCTCGGCCTTGGCCTGCGCGATCCCGAGGCCTTTTCCGCGCTGGCCCGCGCCCTGTTCACCTGCGCGGCGGCGCTGCATGACAGCTTCGGCCTGCAGGTGTCCTATTGCTGCCTCGGCGGAGGTCTCCCGGTGGCTCATCGCCGCACGGAGCGCGACGCCGACATCGCGGCCGTCTCCCGCGGGGTGCAGGCGGAATTTTCCCGGATCATGGAGCCTGCCGGTTTGGGCGGCGTGCCCGTGGAGACGGGTCTTGGCCGCTGGCTCACGGCCCATGCGGGCATTCTGCTTACAACGGTGACAGGCGTCAAGCGCGGCGCGCAGGACTGGCTCGGTGTGGATGCCAGCCGCGCCGATCTGCTCCGGCCGGAGCTCTACGGGACGTATCATCATATCTCCGTCCTCGGCGACGACCGTGTGGAAGGGCGGCGGCGCTATGCCGTCGGCGACCGCATCCCGGAGCCGCGCGAACCGTTCGGCCAGCGCCTTCTGCCGGAATGCCGCAGGGGCGCGCGTCTTGTCATCCATGACGTCGGGGCCTACGGCGCGTCCATGGGCTATTCCTATGGTCTGACGCCGCACTGCGCGGAATATCTCTACCAGACGGACGGCACGCTTCGCTGCATCCGCCGCGCGCAGCGGGAGGACGAGCTGTTCTCCACGCTCGACGAAAACCCGGACTTTACAGCGCCAGCAGAAACGCCGTCAGGGCAAGCAGAAAGCCAATGCCCATCAGAAGGGTGACGACAGTCTCCACCGCGGCGGCAATGCTGCCGAATTTCCGCTTACGGCGGCGCGGCGCGGGCTGCTCGGGCAGATAGGCGGTCAGATCGATCACGGAATTCATGAACATGCACTTCTTTCCTGCTATTTTTTGCCGGGCAGCTCTGTTTCTGCGGCCCGAACGCTTAGCATGCTCCTATCATACAGGACGAGGTGTCCAATAAATCGGACTTTGGAGGATTTCTATGCTGGAATTTGAATTTTCTTCGCACGGAGCCGGAATGATCCACGCCTATCGCTGGGAGCCGGAGGGCCAGCCGCGCGGTGTGGTGCAGATCATCCACGGCATCGCGGAGTATGTACCGCGCTATGCCGGGTTTGCGGCCTTCCTCAATGCCCGCGGTTTTCTCGTCACGGGCGAGGACCACATGGGCCACGGCAAGTCTCACGGCACGGAGCCCTGCCATTTTTCCGGCGGCTGGTGCGCCGCCGTGGACGACAGCATGGAGCTGCTGCGCCGCACGCAGCGGGACTATCCCGGCGTGCCGTATTTCGTGCTGGGCCACTCCATGGGCTCATTTTTGACGCGCACGCTGCTGTTTCGCTATCCGGACGCCGGGCTGCGCGCCGCCGTCATCTGCGGCACGGGCTGGCAGCCTGCCCCGGTGCTTGCGGCGGGCCTTGCCCTGTGCGGGCTGGAAAAGCTGCGCCTTGGCGAGACCGGCCGCAGCAAGCTGCTGGCAAATCTGATGTTCGGCGCGTATAACCGGAAATTCCCGGATGCCCGCACGCCGAACGACTGGATCTGCAGTGATCCCGAGGTCGTTGCAAAATACACGGCCGACCCGCTGTGCGGGCAGGACGCGACCATCGGCCTGACGCGCGAGATGCTGCGCGGCATCCGCATGATCCAGAGGCCCGCTAATCTGCAGCGCATGGACAAGGCCCTCCCGGTATTTTTCATCGCCGGAAGGAGCGACCCCGTGGGCAATATGGGCCGCGGGGTGGAAAAGGCGGCGGCTGCCTTCCGTGCGGCCGGGATGCAGGATGTGGCCTGCAAGCTCTATGACGGGCGGCACGAGATCCTCAACGAGAAGAACCGCCAGCTCGTCTATGATGACGTTCTTGCGTTTTATGAGCGGCATCTGGACTGATCTGACGAAAATTGTTACCTTTTTGTAATGTTTTTCGGCCGCAGAACTTGTTAAAAGACCTCTGAATCTTGACGAACGGGAACGGTTTTGTTAAAATGGGGTAGAATCCCGAAAGAAGGAGTTACCCTATGAAGCGAATTCTGTGCGGCGCGCTCTCCGCGCTGCTGATCTTTACCGGCATACAGCTGCCCGTGCGGGCAGAGACGGCCGGGACCGAGGAAACGGCTGCCGTGCAGCCGGAGGAGACCGCTGCGACGGAGCCGGTGGAGACCGCTGCGACGGAGCCGGTGGAGTCCGTTCCGGTGGAAACGCAGGCTCCCGAGACGATCGGGCCGGATGCGAACGAGCGCGCCCCGCAGGCCATGACGGTCAGCGACAGCGGCATCGCCATGCTCGAGGAGCTGGAGGGCCGCGGCGTCTCCAGCTTCCGCACGGCCCTGACGCAGGTGGAGAACAGCGTGAACAGCTTCCTCTCTGCAAACGGCCTGACCCTGACGCAGCAGCAGTTCGACGCGCTGGCCTCCCTGCAGTTCAACTGCTCCGCCGTGCTCTCGGGCTGCCGCGTGACCCGACTGCTGACGGGCGGGGACTATACCGAGGTCAGCATGGCCAATGCGTGGTGCTCGTGGGTCAGCGTGGGCGGCAGCTATTCTTCCAAAATGCTCGAGCGGCGTATCCGCGAGCTGCAGGTCTATTTCTATGGCGACTATACCGGAAACGAGAGTGACCCCGGCTTCCGCTACCTTGTCCATATGCCGAACGGCGGCTCGCTGGAGGACAACCGTGTCCTGTGCTATCCGCGCGGCGAGACCTATGCCGCACTGCAGACGGCTACGCGCTCCGGCATGTATTTTGCCGGGTGGTATACGGCAGCCTCCGGCGGCGCGCACATTACCAATTCCACACCCGCGGCGGAGAATCTCATCGTCTATGCCCACTGGTCTTCGACCCCGGTCGAAAACCCGAACGAGGACAACGGCGGCAGCGGCGAGGATCCCGTCACGCTGAAGACGAGCGAGGCCTGCATCCAGTTTATCAAGGATCACGAGGGCTTCAGCAAGTTCGCCTACTGGGACTACGGCCAGTGGACGATCGGCTACGGCACGCGCTGCGAGAAGAATGAATTCCCCGACGGCATCACGGAGGAGGAGGCCGATCAGCGTCTGCGCCTGATGCTCGTGGACTTTGAAAAAATGGTGGACGATGTACTCGATGCCTCGCCGCTGGTCCACACGCAGTCGCAGTATGACGCGATGATCAGCTTCACGTTCAACCTCGGCCCGCAGTGGATCAACCCCAAATACAATATTTATCAGTATTTTGTCTACGGCGGCTATACGGAGATGGAATTCGTCAACACCATGGGCCGCTGGCTCAGCTCGAGCAGCGAGGTCGTCGACGGCTTGGCCAGACGACGCATCGACGAGGCAGATATGTATCTGAACGGCGTCTACCGTCTGGGCAGCACGGCCTATGTCCGCGTCGTGTTCAACGCCATGGGCGGCGAGGCCGAGGAGGACTATGTCTATTACAAGACCGGAACGTCTCTCGGTACCCTGCCGAACGCTTACCGCACCGGTCACTATTTTACGGGCTGGTATGACCGCGCCCTCTCGGGCGGCACGCGCTACACGCCGGAGACGGCGGCTCCTGCCCGCGGCAACGTCACGCTCTACGCCCGCTGGGAGACCACAGGCCTGCCGTATCAGGATATTTCCCGCGATGCGTGGTATTTTGAGGCCGTGTCCGAGGCAACGGACCGCGGCCTGTTCCAAGGCACGAGCGAGACGACCTTCGAGCCGGAGAGCACGATGAACCGCGCTATGCTGGCAACGGTCATCTACCGCATGGCGGGTTCGCCTGCGGGCGCGGCAAAGGCGCCCTTCACGGACGTCGCGGCGGCGGACTGGTTTGCCGATGCCGTTGCATGGGCCTATGAAAACGGCGTGGTCAAGGGCATGTCGGCGACGTCCTTTGCGCCGCTGCAGGAGATCACGCGCGAGCAGCTTGCCGTGATGCTGCTGCGCTATGCCGACCTGTGCGGTTATGACACATCGGCCCGCGCTTCGCTGAAGGACTTTGCCGATGCGGCGAAGGTCTCGGATTATGCGGCCGATGCCATGCAGTGGGCCGTGGCCAACGGCATCCTGAACGGCACGGACGGCAAGCGCCTCGACCCTGCCGGCAGCGCCACGCGCGCGCAGTGCGCCGCAATGCTCGTTCGTTTCCAGGATAAGTTCGAGGCCCCGGCGGCGTAATTTTTCCGAAACAGCGAAAATTTGTCTTTCCGAGTCCGATTTATTGGACAGTAAACCTGCTATACTCTCTCTCAGAAACAACAGGAGGGATCGATATGCAGGTTCAGATTCGAAATGTTCGGGGACACTATGAGGTCTATGCTGCGGACGGGAGCTTCCTCTTCTCCGCGGACACGCACCGCGAGGTGATGGAGGAGCTTTGCAGAATTACCGACTGACGCTTGCCTATGACGGCACGCGCTATCGCGGCTGGCAGCGTCTGCCGCCGCCCGCCAAAACCGTGCAGGCCAGCGTAGAAACGGCTCTCGGCGAGATCTTCGGCCAGCCGCTCGAGATCAGCGGCAGCGGCCGCACGGATGCCGGGGTGCATGCGGCCTGTCAGGTTGCGTCGTTCCATGCGCCGAAGCGGCCAACGGACGAGGTGCTGGCGCAGCTGCGCCGCCTTCTGCCGGAGGATATCGGTGCGCTGACGCTCGACTATGCGCCGGAGCGCTTCCACGCCCGCCTTTCGGCCGTCGAGAAGACCTATGTCTACCGCCTCTGGAACAGCGACCGGCCGGACGTGTTTGCCCGGCGCTACCGCGCCTGGGAACCGCGCCAGCTGGACTGCGGCGCCATGCGCGCCGGGGCGGCCGGGCTGATGGGAACGCATGACTTTTTTACGTTCTGCGCCAACCGGCAGATGAAAAAGTCCACGGTGCGCACGCTGCGCCGCCTTGACATCACGCAGGAGGACGCCGAGCTGCGCTTCACGCTGACTGCGGACGGCTTTTTGTATCACATGGCGCGCATCCTCGTCGGCACGCTGCTGGAGGTCGGCCTCGGCAGGCGCCCGGCAGAGAGCCTGCCCGCACTGTTCGACGCCCGCTGCCGTGCGCTGGCAGGGGAGACGGCCCCGGCAAAGGGCCTGTGGCTCATGGAGGTGCGATATTGAACATTCAGATCTTCGGCCGCTCGAAGTGCTTTGACACGAAAAAGGCCGAGCGATATTTCAAGGAGCGCCGCATCCGCGTGCAGCAGATCGACCTGCTGCGCTACGGCATGTCCGGCGGAGAATTTGACAGCGTGCTGCGCGCCGTTGGCGGTGTGGATAAGCTCATCGACTGGTCGCGCCGCGACCCGGACATCGATCTGCTGCGCTATATGGACGACGTGCGCGCCAAGGAGGACAAGCTGTTTGAACGGCCGGAGCTCATGCGCACGCCGGTCGTCCGCAACGGCAGGAAGGCGACCGTGGGCTATTGCCCGGACGTCTGGAAGCAATGGGAGGAGAGCGAGAAATGAAGCTGCAGCTTGCAAGACTCATCAAGAATATCTGCTATGCCGCGGGCTGTGCATCGGCAGTGCTCAGCCTCGCGCTGAAGAGCGCCCCGCAGACGGCGCAGCGCTGGCTGCTGTTCGGCGGCATCGCCCTGCTGGTGCTGGGCTTCCTTGTCAGCGTGACGTTCTACCGCTGCCCGCACTGCCACCGGGTGCTGCCTGCCAACCGCGGGAAAATGGACGACTGCCCGTATTGCAAGCTCCCTCTGCGGGATACGAAATGACGGCCCGCATCACGATCCCGCCGCAGGTTCAGGCACTGCTCCGGCAGCTGAACGCGGCGGGTTTTTCTGCCTATGCGGTCGGTGGCTGCGTGCGCGACAGCCTGCTCGGCTACGCGCCGCAGGACTGGGATATCTGCACGAGCGCCGCGCCGGAGCAGACGGAGGCCTGCTTTGCCGCGGACCGCACCATCCTGACGGGCGCGCGCTACGGCACGGTCACGGTCGTGCGCGGGGGCGTGCCCTACGAGATCACAACGTTCCGCGCTGAGGCCGGCTATGCCGACAGCCGCCATCCGGACCGGGTCGACTTTCTGCGCGAGCTGGCACCCGATCTGGCGCGCCGCGATTTTACGGTCAACGCCATGGCGGCCGACGCAGCGGGCGCCGTGACAGACCTCTTCGGCGGGCAGGACGACCTGCGCCGCGGCGTGATCCGCTGCGTCGGCGATCCGGCGGAGCGCTTTGCGGAAGACGCCCTGCGGATGCTGCGCGCACTGCGCTTTGCGGCGCGGCTGTCCTTCCGCATCGACGGAGAGACGGCTGCCGCCATCCATGCGGCCCGGACCCGGCTGCGCGCCGTTGCGCCGGAGCGCCTGCACAAGGAGCTTAGCGGTATTCTGTGCGGCAGGCAGGCTGCTGCGCTGCTGGAGGAATTCTCCGATGTGCTGTTCGAGCTCATCCCGGAGCTTGCCCCCTGTCAGGGCTTCCGGCAGTATAATCCGCATCATACGCGCGATGTCTGGACACACACGCTGGCCGTTGTGGACGGCGTTCCGCCCGAGGAGCCGCTCCGGCTGGCGGCACTGCTGCACGATGCCGGAAAGCCAGCGACATTTTTCTTCGATAAAAATCTCGTCGGCCATTTCTACGGCCACCCGGCCGCCGGGGCCGCCGTCACGGAGGAGGTCCTGCGCCGCCTGCGCTATGACCGCGCGACGACGGAATTCGTCACGCAGCTCGTCGCGGTGCACGGCCGGCCCATTCCGGATGACCTGCGCGGCATGCGGCGCATGCTGGCCCGCCTCGGTGCGCCGGTCTGCCGCGCATTGATCCAACTGCGCTGCGCCGATGCCATCGGCACCGGCACGGCGGATGCTGCGGAGCAGACCGCCCGGTGCGAGGCTGCGCTGTCCCTGCTCGCGCAGGCGGAGAAGGGCTGCAGCAGCGTTTCCACTCTTGCGGTCTCCGGCCGCGACCTGCTGGCCCTCGGCATGACACAGGGCCCGGCCGTCGGGGCCGTGCTGAAGCGCCTGCTGGACGCCGTTCTGGACGGCTCCGCGCCGAACGACCGTGCATCCCTGCTGAAGCTTGCTTCCGAGATTGGGAATAATGCCTAAAAATGAGGAGAAATATTTGGCTGCAATTGACAATGTGATAAAATAGCGCTATTATAATATAACATTTTGAACGAGAGGGGCGATCGCATGGGATCTTTTGTGCTGCACGGCAACATTATCGACAGTGAATCTCCGGAGCGGCTCCGCGTTGCGGCAGATTCCTATCTGGTTTGCGAGGAGGGACGCTGCACCGGTGTCTTTTCGGCGCTGCCGGAGCGATTTTCCGGCCTGCCGCTGACGGATTTCGGCGACCGCCTCATCCTGCCGGGCATGACGGACCTCCATCTGCATGCGCCGCAGTTTGCCTTCCGTGGGCTGGGCATGGATCTGGAGCTGCTGGACTGGCTAAACGCCCGCACGTTCCCGGAGGAGGCCAAATACGCCGATCTCAGCTATGCCGCGCTGGCGTACGGCCAGTTCGTGGACTGCCTGCGCCGCAGCGCCACGACGCGCGCCGTCGTGTTCGGCACGGTGCACCCCGCCGCCACGACCCTTCTGATGGAGCTGCTGGAGGCCAGCGGCCTTGTCAGCTATGTCGGCAAGGTGAACATGGACCGCGACTGCCCCGACGCCCTGCGCGAGGCGGATGCGGCGGCCTCGCTGGCCGCAACGGAGCAATGGCTGGCCAGCGCGCGCTTCGCCCATACAAAGCCGATCCTGACGCCGCGCTTCGTCCCGTCGTGCAGCGATGCTCTGCTGCAGGGGCTTGGCGAGCTGGCGGCCCGGCGCGGCCTGCCGGTGCAGAGCCATCTTTCCGAAAATCTCGGTGAGATCGCTCTTGTGCAGTCCCTGTGCCCGCAGACGGACTTCTATGCCGAGGCCTATGACCGCTGCGGCCTGCTTTCGCAGCCGTGCATCATGGCCCACTGCGTGCACTGCCCGCCGGAGGAGCAGGACCTGCTGCAGGCGCGCGGCGTGTTCATCGCGCATTCGCCGCTCTCCAATTCCAACCTCAGCTCCGGCATTGCACCGGTCTCCGCTTATCTGGCGCGCGGCCTGCGCGTTGGCCTCGGCTCGGACCTTGCCGCCGGAGAGACGGAGAATCTGTTCCGCGTCATGGCGGAGGCCATCCGCGTCTCGAAGCTCCGCTGGCGTCTGGCCGACGACACCACTGCGCCGCTGACGGTCGCGCAGGCGTTCTATCTGGCCACGCGCGGCGGCGGTGCGTTCTTTGGAGAGGTCGGCTGCTTTGAGCCGGGCTTTGCGCTGGATGCCGTCGTGCTGGACGACAGCGCCCTGGTCCACCCACAGGAGCTGACCCCGATCGAGCGCCTCGAGCGCTGCATCTATCTGGCAGACGAGCGCCATATCGCGGCAAAATATGTCGCGGGTACGCGGCTGTTCTGATAGAAATAACCGGCGCTCCCGGTGCATCCGTGTCGGCAGACTATTTTGACCGAAAGAGGAATCAAGACCCATGGTTTTCAACAGCGCCATATTTCTGATCTGTTTTCTGCCGCTCTTTTTCCTGTGCTATTATCTGCTACCCGCGCGGTTCCGCAATGCGTTCCTCCTTGTGGGGAGCCATGGCTTCTGTCTGCTTGCAATCCTGCCCGGCCTGCTTGCCGTTGATGTGGCGGGAGAATTCCTGACAGACTACTCCGCTTCGGAGCGCGAGAGCTTCTATTTCAAGACGGACTTCCACTGGAATCCGCACGGCGTGTCCTGATCTTGAAGGATTCCATGGAGGACCCGATGACAGACTATTGGGCGGAGCTGTTTTCGGAGATCATCGTGATCGACCCGCGCAGCTACCTGCGTGAGGAATCCCTGCCGGAGCTGGTGGCGGAGTATGACATCGATATGGCGCTGTTCCTGTATCACCAGAACAATCTCAGCGAGGAACTCATCGATTTTCTGAATCGGGGCGAATAAGTGTATAAAATCAGTCTGTCGAAAAACCTGCTCAGCCGGAGGTTTCGGAGGGAAGAAAAGTGTGAAAGGAAACCGTCAGGGTTTCCTTTCGCGTTCAATAACCCGCCGCAGCGGCAGAATTGCAAAATAATACTACAAAATTTCATTTTGCAATTCTGAAAGCAGCTTGGCGAAAAATCCCGAAGGGACTTTTTTGACAAGCTGGTATAAAATGACCCTCCCGGCGCACGATAGCGTCGGGAGGGATTTTTTATGTGGTTACAGACCGGAAAACCGTTCGGCCAGCAGATCGAAAACGACCCGGAGGCGTATTTTCTGCTCGGCACGCTCTCGCCGGAGGAGCGCAGGCTCTTAGACCCGAATGATCTGCACAGCGAGGCGGCTCTGCGGGCGTTCGTAACGCGCCTGCGGAAGCGCAAGAATTAAGGCCGAAGCTGCAGGAATGCAGTGCTGCCTTATGCTCGGCCGCTGCCGAAGAAGAACAGGCCCAGCATGCCGGGGCCGACATGCGCACCCGTGAACGGCTCGTGCGGGCAGACGATCAGCTCCTTCGGCTCGGCGATGGCACGGATGCGCTCGGCCAGCGCCTGTGCGTCCTCGGGGCAGTCACCGTGCGTGATGGCAACGCGCTGCAGCTCCGGGTGGACGGCACGCGTCTCATAGCGCGCGGCCAGATTCGCAATGGCGCGGGCGCGGCCGCGCACCTTTTCGCAGGTGACGATGTGGCCCTCCTCATCGCCGCGGAGGATGGGCTTGAGGTTCAGCACCGTGCCGACCAGTGCGGCGGCGGCCTGCACACGGCCCGTGCGGTGCAGGAACATCAGGTCGCTGACCGTGAAAAATTCGCAGAGGTTCTGGACCTCCTGCTCCAGCACGGCAGTGGCCTCTGCGGCACTGCGGCCCTCGTCCCGCAGTTCGGCTGCGCGGCAGGCCAGCAGGCCGGTGCCGAAGCCTGCGCCCATGGAGTCCACGAGGCAGATGGCCCGCTCCGGGAATTCGTCGCGCAGCTCCGCGGCTGCGATGCAAGCGGCCTGATAGGTGCCGCTGATCCCGGCAGACAGGCCGACATACACAACATCCAGCCCCTGCTCCAGCGCGGGGCGGAAATGATCGAGGAAGACCTGCGTGTTGAGCAGGGAGGTTGTGACGCGCTTGCCCTGCCGCAGCAGTTCATAGTAGGTGTGGGCATCAAAGGCCTCGATGTCGCCGCCATAGATGATCTGCTTTCCGTCCACCGTATAGCTGCAGGGGAGCACCCGGATCCCAAAGTGCCGCAGCAGGCTGCCCGGCAGATTGGAGCAGCTGTCCGTAAATACCGCAAAAGACATAAAAGTCCCTCCGTTTCGGCTCTGCTGACGGCAGGGCCTTTTCTATTAGACAGTATAACAGATTTTACAAAGAAAAGCAATCACCGCGGCGGGAAATTTACAAACCGTTTCCGAAATTCCGGGCTTGACAAACAGACCTATCTATGCTATACTCCAAACAGATACAAAAGTATCGATATAAACATATCAAATAAAGCGGAAGGAAGTGGTCTTTTATGAAGGGTTACGCAATGCTTGGGATCGGAAAAACGGGTTGGATTGAAAAGGAACGCCCGCTGTGCGGACCGCTGGACGCCATTGTGCGCCCCATCGCCGTCTCGCCCTGCACTTCTGACGTCCATACCGTGTGGGAGGGCGCCATCGGCGACCGCCACAACATGATCCTCGGTCACGAGGCCGTGGGTGAGGTCGTTGAGGTCGGCGCGCTCGTGCGCGACTTCAAGTGCGGCGACCGCGTCATCATCCCTGCCATCACGCCCGACTGGGGTGCGCTCGAATCGCAGGCGGGCTATTCCATGCACTCCGGCGGCATGCTGGCGGGCTGGAAATTCTCGAACTTCAAGGACGGCGTCTTTGCCGAATTCTTCCACGTCAACGAGGCCGATGCCAACATGGCTCACCTGCCTGCGGATGTCGATCCGGTCGCAGCCGTCATGCTGGCGGACATGGTCCCGACGGGCTTCCACGGCGTGGAGCTGGCTGATGTGCAGTTCGGCGATGATGTCTGCGTCGTCGGCATCGGCCCGGTCGGCCTGATGTCCGTTGCGGGCGCGGCCCTGCACGGTGCGGCACAGCTGTTTGCAGTCGGCTCGCGTCCGGTCTGCGCGGAGGCGGCGCGGCGCTACGGCGCAACGGAGATCCTGAACTACCGCGAGGGCGATATCGTTGCGCAGGTCATGGAAAAGACGAACGGCCGCGGCGTGGACCGCGTGATCATCGCGGGCGGCGATGCCGAGTGCACGTTCGGCGAGGCCGTGAAGATGCTCAAGCCGGGTGGCCGCATCGGCAATGTCAACTATCTCGGCAGCGGCGAGAATGTCCTCATCCCGCGCGCGGAATGGGGCTGCGGCATGGGCCACAAGACCATCGCGGGCGGCCTGATGCCCGGCGGCCGCCTGCGCATGGAGAAGCTGGCCGCGCTGCTGCAGACCGGCCGCCTCGATACCCTGCCGCTCATCACGCATCGCTTCCACGGCTTTGAGCACATGGAGGAGGCCCTGCTGCTGATGAAGAACAAACCCCGCGACCTCATCAAGCCGGTCGTGATCCTCGATTGAGCGATTTGAAGGGCCTGAAAAAATGAATAGAAGCAGCACGAGGACCGCAAAGGGGAGTGACCGTTTCCGGCTCTCTTGCCAATGCCACAAGTGCTGCTTCCAAAGCCATGATAACATGCGTGGATGATCATGTCAACCCCCATATCGTCACGCATTTCGGGCCGGGCGCATCATACGCCCGGCCCACTTGCGTACCCGCTGCTCACGCAGACTATCGTTAAAATGCTGATGGCTTCCGATTTGTCATTGCGAGGGCGCTTTGCGCCCGTGGCAATCTCGGGAAGGCAGTTACGATTTCGCCGGGGCTGCCCGATTATCCAACAGGGTACTGCGAGATTGCCGCGTCGGCCTGCGTCCTCCTCGCAATGACAAATCCGGGAGCTTCCGCATTCCATTCCAAATTTCTGTATACTACGTCCTCTATGCGGCATACTAGGGAAGCCCTGATGAAAGCGGCAAGAGCGGATGGCGAGAGATTTTTTACCGAGACAAGGCTTGAAAAGCGCGGGAATACTTTGTGTACCCGCAAGGGGCATGCCGCATCCGTAAGGCGGCAAAGCCGCCAACGGCTGCGCAATATTTCAAGCTTTTCGAGCCGATGGATCGGTGAAAAAGATCCGGCAGCCGCCGCAGACGATTTCGTCAGAGCTTCCCAGAAAAAACACGCGGAGGGATGCACATGACAAACGAGGAATACGGCCGCTATGTGGACGCGCTGGCGCCCCGGTCGAAAACGGGGAAAAATCTGCTGAACGCCTTCTGGGTCGGCGGGCTGATCTGCGCGATCGGGCAGGCGCTCCTGAACGGCTATCAGGCGCTCGGGCTGGACGAAACGACGGCGGGCGCGGCCGTGAGCATCTCACTTGTGCTGCTCTCGGCCATCCTGACGGGCTTTGCGGTCTATGACGACATCGCAAAATTCGCCGGGGCGGGCACGCTCGTGCCCATCACGGGTTTCGCCAACGCCGTCGTGGCCCCGGCCATCGAGTTCCAGACGGAGGGCTTCGTGCTGGGAACGGCGGCGAAGATGTTCACCATCGCCGGGCCGGTCATCGTCTATGGCCTGTCGGCAAGCGTGATCTATGGCGTGATCTATTGGGTTTGTTCCATGCTGTAATTTGCCTTGCCTGTCGGTCGGGATCGTGGTATGATCGAAAAAACGCTTGACAGGAGGGCCCGGCCGTGTCTGATGCCGTGATTTTTGCAGAGAACGACGATCTTGTGTCGATCGGCGATTTCGAGCGCAGTCTGAGCTGGGGCGCAGAGATCGAATTTGAATGGAAGGGCGTGCTGTATGGTGTGATCCGATATGGAACGGATCACAAGATCACGATCTACCAGTGCGGCCACCCCGAAACGGAAAAAGTGTGCGAAACGGCGGAAGAAGCACTGGAATACATGGTCGGCGAGGACCGTCTGCGTGATGTGGAGCGCACGATCTGATCCGACAGACTATTTGCAGCATCCTTTGCGGCGGACGGCAGCGTCCGCCGCATTTTTCTGGCGTTTCGCCGGTCCCCCATGCATATAGTGTTCTGAACGCACAGCGAAGGGGGTCAGGCACATGAGGGAGAACATTGAGCAGAGAGCCTGTGAGTTGGCTGTGTACATCATCGAGACCCACGCCACCGTCCGCGCCGCGGCGAGGCATTTCGGCGTCAGCAAATCGACGGTCCACAAGGACCTCTCCGAGCGGCTGCCGCACTGGAACCGCGCGCTCTATCTGCAGGTCAAGGCGGTGATGGAGCAGAACAAGGCGGAGCGCCACATCCGCGGCGGCATGGCCACGCGCCGGAAATATCGCGGGGGCTGAGGCGTTTTCTTGCAAAGCGGGCATATTTATGGTATGATGATACAGAAAAGAATAAGCCGCAGCGCGGCTGCGGAGAAGGAGCGGCCCGGTGAAGATCTCTACAAAGGGGCGCTATGCGCTGAGAATGATGGTCGATCTGGCGGAGCACCAGAACGGCGAATATATTTCGCTCAAGGATATTGCCCAGCGGCAGGAGGTCTCCAAGAAATATCTGGAGCAGATCGTGCCGATCCTGAACAAGTCCGGCTTTCTGAAGACAAATCGCGGCTATCAGGGCGGCTATATGCTGTCAAAGCCGCCCCGGCAGTACACCGTCGGCGACATCCTGCGCCTGACGGAGGGGGACCTTGCGCCCGTTCCGTGCGCGGCGCAGGACCCGGCCGACTGCCCCCGCAGCGAGGACTGCGCCACGCTGCCGGTCTGGCGCGGACTGAACCGCGTCATCAACGAATATCTCGACGGCATCACGCTGCAGGACCTGCTCGACCAGCAGCGGGCGCACTATGCCAATGATTACATGATCTGAGGGAGCGCCGTGCGGCAGCTGCGCAGAAATTGAATATTTTTACAGGAAATTCCTTGACAAATGGAATCCTGCCTGTTAATATGGAACTATGATCCGACTGCGGAGGAAGAGAGACGGACGCGATGTTTGACGATCAGGAGACCCATTATCCCGTTCCGGGCGAAACGCCGTGGGAGCGGCTGCGCTATCTGGCCACCAACACGGAGACGATCTACCCGGTCCCGCCCTATGTCTGCATGAAATGCCGCCGCGTCATCGTCCCGCGGAAATGGGCGCTCATTCTGCACGATCTGGCGGAATTCCTCGGCTATTTCTGGCTGTTTGGCATCTGGTTCTGGCCGTCCGTCGGGGTCGCCCCGGCGAAATCGATCGCGTTCCCGTCCATTGCGCTGTTCCTGCTGTGCATGCGCGGGGCAGCGCCGCTGGCCTATGCCGCCATTCCGTGGGTGCTGGATATACCGGACGATCCGGACGCGCAGTTCTATGCCTGGGCGACGCAGAAGAGCGTGGCCTATCTGCGCTTTTTCCTGCGTATGCTTCCCGTGATCGCGATCTTTATTCTGCCATAATGCTGCCGCCGTGCCCCTCGCTGGACACGGCGATTTTTGCATAGAAAGATCGAGAGAGGAGCTATCCATGAAGCACCCTGATAAAAAGAACGAGATGCCGCTTCGCGACTACAGCTGGATCATCTTTCTGCCATTTGTGGCGTTGGGATGGATGGCGTTTAAGGCAGCATTGGAGAATGCGGCGGCGCTGATCGTGTGGCTTGTCTACAGTCTGTTTCTCCTGTTTCCCATCCTCCTGATTCTCCGCTATCCTGTTCTGACGGAAACCGGCGTCCGCCGCACGTTCGCGGGCATCGGCTACCGCTTTGTCCCGTGGTCGGAGGTCCGGGACGTCATGCGCGTCTATAATCAGGCATTTACGCACGGCATGATGACACTGATGGTCACGACAACGCAGGGCCATGTATACCGCCCGGATGAGAAGGGCTACATCCCGCCTGCGCAGCGGCGGGCATTCTTCCGGGAATGGATCGCCGGAAAGAGCTTTATGATCGACTGCTCCGGCAAGAAGTCCGGCCCGAAAATTGTGGCCTATGTCGAAAAATACTACGGCCCGCTGGACTATGACTTTGTGGCCGAGCGGGAAAAACAACACCCCACACCGAAGAAGTGGTGGTAGCGGAGGTGTGCTAATATGGACAACAACGCTTGGTTCCCCGATTTCGACATTCCCATACCGCTTCCACCGAGCATCACCGCGGAGATTTGCCTGTGCTTTGATTCGTATTTGTCCGTTGAAGGGCTGGATGAGATGATCGGTCTGCCGGCAAAGTGCGCTGAGCCACGCGGTGCCATGCGGATCAATCCGCTTACCGGGAGGCAGAATCCGGGATGCTGGCACTATGTGCTTCCGTCATGTGCGGATTTTGGCAGTGAGTCCCTGACGGAGCAGCTGTGCGGCCTGCTGACGGAACATGCAACCGGGTTCCGGGCTGCTATGGAGAAATATGCCCCTGCGGAGCTGATCCTGCGCTTCTTCGTCGAGGCGCAGGAGGCACGGCAGTTCCCAACGGTCTCGCTGTCGACCGAAGTGATGCAGATCGCGGCATCGCTGGGGGCCAGAGTGGATGTGGACGTGGAATGCCATTGCTGCGAAGAAGACGATATGCTCCTGCTTGATCCAATATTAGAAGAAAAAAGAAACGGGACTTGAAACGGATCCTGATCATGCTTGCTGCCGTCGGTATTCTGCTGCTGATGGCATCATGCGGCCGGGACAGTGCGCGTGTGGAAATATGTTCCGATGGCTCATGGCTGGGGGACTATACGATCACCGGGGATCAGGTGGACTTTTTCTGCACCGCAAAGATCAAAAACACCGGCTCGGAGGAGCAGAAGATCAATCTGTACGGCGATTTTTCCGAGGATATGGCGGGTGGCCTGCTGAAGACGGGACGTCTGATAGCCCATCCGGCCGACGATCCCGCCGGGACGGTGCTTTCCGTCCTGCCGGGAGAGCATGCCTATGAAGTTGTCTTTACCGGAGAATATGCCGGAACGCCGGTCAAGCAGGACCGCCTGCTCCCGCCGCTGGAGATCGTTCCCCTTACAGAGGCGGAAACCAATTAGCCCTACCCACATAAAACAGTTCCCGCAGCAGGGTTTTGCCCCTGCTGCGGGAATTTTATGTTTGGCTTATTTCACGATATTCTGTGCATAGCGGGAGAGGATGGCGGCGACCTGCGCGCGGGTGGCGCTGCCCTGCGGGTCAAGGTAGATCGTGGAGCCTTCCTTTGTGCCGTTGACGAGCGCTGCGGCGACGGCCCAGGAGAGGGCGTCGTGCGCATAGGCGCTGGTCTTCTCTGCGTCCGGGAAGGCCGTGAGGTTGGCGCGCGCGGCCGTGTCGACGCCCTTGAGCGATGCATAGCGGAAGAGAATGGCGGCGATCTGCTCGCGGGTCACATTGCCCTCCGGGTCGAACCTGCCGCCGCCGATGCCGTTGACAACGCCGGACTCTGCGGCCCATGCGACTGCGTCGGCATAGTAGGCGTTGGCGTCCACATCGGTGAAGGTCGTCGCGGTCTTCGGGGCCGTCTCTCCGTCAAGACGCCACAGGACCGTGACGAGCATGCCGCGGGTCATGGGCTCCTCCGGAGCGAACAGGTCCTTCTCCACGCCGTTGAAGAGACCGTTCTGATTTGCAAAGCGGACATCGTCATAGAACCAGTCGGACTCCGTGACATCGCGGAACGGGTTGACCCACGGCTCCTCGGCCTTCGTGCCGTGCACGACGGTGATCGTGGCGATATTGGAGGCGAGGCGCTTGCCTGCGGCGGACCGGTCGGCGTACTGCTGCTCGCTGATGCCGTAGCAGAAGCGGAGATTGCCGGTGTTCTTCGCATTGGCGGCGACTTCCTCCAGCGTGCCGGAGCCGGAGGCCCACGTCAGCGCGAGGATCGCGGGGACCTCGGTCTTGCCGTCTTCGGTGATGTAGTAGCGATAGGTCCCGCTGCCGGCATAGGTCAGCTCGGAGCTGAAGCCGTCGGCCGCGGCGGCCTTCAGGGTGTCGAGATCGGAGAACGTGACCCCGGCGTCGGTCAGCAGGTCGTTCACGGTGACATATTCCGTCGCGGCAACAAGCTGGGCGTTGGTACCCTTCCAGAACTGATAACCGGCAGCGCCTTCCGTGGCCAGCGCGGCCAGCTCGGACGGCTTGTAGGACTTGACTTCCTTCGCTTCGCCGCCTTCGGCCTGCTCATAGACGGTCAGGACGACGCGCTCGGGATGGGTGACGGTCAGCGTAACAACATTGGAGGCAAGGCGCTTGCCCTCGGCGGACTGGTCGGCGTACTGCTGCTCGGTGATGCCGTAGGCAAAGCGGAGGCTGCCGGAGATATAGGCGGTCTTCGCAATGTCCTCGGGCGTGCCGGAGCCGGTGCTCCACGAGATCAGGATGGCAGCGGGGACCTCGGTCGCACCTTCTTCGTTGACATAATACTTATAGACGCCGCTGTCCTCATAGGTGAGCGTCGAGGTGAAGTCCGTGGGGTCGGCCGCCGTGACGGCATCGCCCGCGCCGAACTCGACCCCGGCGTCTGCCAGTAGGCTGCTGACGGTCGCATAGAGGTTCGCGGCAATGACCTTTTCGCTGCCGTTCTTCCAGTGCTGGTAGCCGACGACCTCGGTCTGAGCCAGCGCCTTCAGCTCGGAGAGGGTATAGGTCTTCGCCACAACGGCGGCTTCGCCCTCGTAGCGCTCATAGACGGTCAGAACGACAGGCTCGGTGGGCTTTTCGCTGCCGAAGCGGAATTCCGGCGTCGCACCGGCGTAAATCGGGGCGACGACATAGCCGTCCTCGGTCTCACCGGAGCCACCGCCGCAGCCGCCGCCCACGCCGTCATCCGTCAGCCGGACCTTATAGATCGGGTCGTGGTTTTCGTCCTGATTGTCGGTGCAGACAAGGTTATGGGCGGGCGTTTCCGTCGCGGGGTCAGTGGTCGCTGCAAAGGCCGGGATCAGCATGCCGGTCAGCATGGAGAGGCACAGCAGCAGAACTGCCGCACGCCGCGCGGCCTGATGGAAGAATCTCATGTTATCTCGCTCCTTTTCCTGAAAACGTTATCTTTTTGTGAGAATAACCGTATTCATTCTAGCACGCGAAGCTCAAAATGTCTAATACTTTGTTTGAAAAACTAAAAAAATTTGTCGATTTGAATAGAGAAGAAAAATCGCGCCCCGGGGAGCAATTTGACGCGATATCCTATTGCAACAGCGGTCAGTGACCGCCTTGTTAGGGTAATTCAACCGCGCAAGAGCACTGATGCACCGCAGCACCACCCTGATGTGTCATTGCGAGGAGCGAAGCAACGTGGCAATCTTGCAGGACCCGGTCCGATAACAGGGCAGCCTCAGCGAATCCGTAGGCTGTTGCGTGAGATTGCCACGTCGGCCTACGGCCTCCTCGCAATGACAAATCTGGGAGCATTGCACGGTCGGCGATGGTGCACGGAAATTTGCGGGTCCGCATGGCGCTCACGCATATCAATGCCTCTGCGGGAGCGGGCGGAAGTCCGGCTTGCGCGGCATGAGGCCGGGTGCGCTGCGGTCGGGGCGCGGCGGCACCGGGAACAGCTCGGGGTATTCCTCGCTGTAGTATTTCCGGTTGTTTTCGACCAGCTCGTCGAGCGGAACAGGGCGGTAAAAGTTGATGTCTACGCCCGCGTTCAGAACGCGCGGCAGGGTCTTCAGAATTTCATAGGCATGGTTGCGCTGATTGTGGATGTGGCCGTGGATCATATAGCCGCCCTTTTCGTGGAGGATCGGGTAATGGCACAGGAGGATGTGCGTGCCGCCGTCGTCGATCTCCAGAAAGTCTGTCACGCTGTCGCAGTAGTCCAGCAGACGCTCGGCGTGGTTCAGGCCGGTGTCGTGGTTGCCGCGGATGAGATGCAGGTGGCCATTCAGGCGGGAGAGATACTGCGTCGGGGCCTCGCCGCCGTTGTAGGAGAAGTCGCCGACGATGTATACGCTGTCGTCTGCGCCGACGCGGGCGTTCCAGTTGGAAATGAGGGCCTCGTCCATCTCCGGCACGCCGGTAAACGGCCGCGCGGTGTCGTGCAGGATGGGGAAATAGCCGAGATGCAGGTCAGCGGTGTAGAAGATCATGGAGATCGCTCCTTTCGGCGGATGCTGTTACAACCATAACAGGAGCGTCCGGAAAATGCAAGCGGAAAATAACCGGACGGGATTCGCGGCCCGCACCGGCCAATGTAGGGGAGCGGCATGCCGCTCCCGGCGCAACGCTTGCGATTCGTATCGGGTATCGATAAAATGGTGCGCACCGATTGCGTCTGTAGCGGCGCTCAGTGAGCGCCTTGTACAGAGCGATTCAACCGCGTAAGAGCACTGATGCACCGCCGCACCGCCTTGACGTGTCATTCCGAGGAGCGAAGCGACGTGGGAATCTCGCAGTGCCCGGCCGGATAATTGGGTACTTCCGGCAAAAACGTAACTGCCTTCCCGAGATTGCCACGGGCGCAGCGCGCCCTCGCAATGACAAACCTTTGGTTTTCACCGTTTTAACGCCAGCCTGCACCAGTCGGCAGCACCGCGCCGGGAGCGGCATGCCGCTCCCCTACAATGGCGTGTGCGGTCAGCGGGAGTGCCACCAAACCTACAGCCTGCAAGGCGCTCAATGAGCGCCGCTACAGACGCAATTGGTGCATGCCATTCTAACGGCAGCTGGCAGTGGACGAACGCCCGCCTCCCATACAATGCGCGGCCGGAAGCCTTGTGCCCCGGAATCTGCCCGCGTTCACCTTTGTCGAACCTGCAAAATATCGCTTGCAATTTCCGGGCGCACATTGTATCATAATATCCAAAGAAGTGATTTCCGGAAAGGCACGATCTTCTGCATGGTCAAAAGGAAGTCTGTGATATGGCGTATTCACGGATGACTTGCCTGCAAGTGATCCGCTTTTTTGTCCTTTTGGTAATTCTCGGAAAAGTATCACGGGGAGGTCCCAATGAAAAAGATCCTGACGCTGACGCTCTGCCTCGCCCTGCTGCTGGGCCTGTTCTCCGGCTGCGGCGGGAAGCAGTATGACCCGCTGGCGGGCGTGGAGACGACGGTGTTCACCGACGATGCCGGGCGCGATGTGACGGTCCCGGCCGGCATTACGCGCATCGCGGCCAGCGGCTCGACGGCACAGATGATCCTGATGACGCTCGTGCCGGAGCTGCTTGTCGGCCTTGCCAGCTCGCCCAGCACGGCGCAGCGGCCGTATTTTCCGGCGGAGATGTGGACGCTGCCGACGTTCGGCCAGTTCTACGGCAGCAAGGCCAACCTCAACATGGAGGCACTGATCGACGCCGAGCCGCAGCTCATCGTCGACCTTGGCGATGCCAAGGAGAACGTCCGCAGCGATATGGACGGCATCCAGAAGCAGACCGGCATCCCGACGGTCTTCCTCGAAGCGACGCTCGAAGAAATGCCGCAGGCCTACCGCAAGCTCGGCCGGCTTCTTCACCGGGAGGCCGAGGCTGAGGTGCTGGCGGTCTATCTGGAGCAGACGCTTGCCATGGCGGCGGAGAATTCGGCAAAGCTGCCGCAGGACGCGCGCAAGACCGTGCTGTTCGGCACGGGCGCGACGGGCCTTGCCTGCAATGCCGAGGGCTCGGTGCAGGCGGACGTGCTGTCGCTCGTCGGAGCCGTGAACGCCATCCATTCCGAGGAGATCAGCAACCGCAACGGCGGCACGACCGTGAACCTCGAGGAGGTCTACGCCTGCGACCCGGATGTGATCCTTCTGGCGGCGGGCGGGCCGTATGACACGCTGGCAGAGAGCGAATGGTCCGGCCTGACGGCCGTGAAAAACGGGACATATTATGAAATTCCGAACCTGCCGTATGACTGGATGTCCTCTCCGCCGTCCATCAACCGCGTGCTGGGTATCTACTGGCTGGGGAATCTGCTGTACCCCGAGCTTTATGACTATGACATGGTCGAAAAGGCGCAGGAGTTCTATCGCCTGTTCTGGCACTACGAACTTTCTGCGGAGGAGGCGGAGCAGCTGCTCGCGCGCTCCACGCGCAAGACTAGGAGAGAGGGCCAATGAAGCGAAAGATGTCCTTCCTGGTCGCGGGTCTTTTGTGCCTGTCCCTTTGCCTCGGGGCCGAGGCGGCCGGGACCGTGACGGATACGCTGACGGTCAGGGTCGGCTACTACGGCATGGAGCAGGACCGCTATGTGGAGGTCGCGACCTACCACTGGAGCGAGCTCTATGACGCCCTGCCGCTGCACTACGAGGCCTATTCCTTCTTCCGCAGCACGGACGATGGGACCTACAACACGGTCATCGACTCGGCCTATGGCTTTTATCTTGCGGACCTGCTGGGCTACGCCGGGATCTACAGCGGCGATATCTCGGTCGTCGCGTTCTACACCCGCGACCAGAGCGTCGGCTTTTTCACCTCGTTCACCTATGCCGACCTGTTCGGCACGCAGCGATACTATTATAATGATCTCTCTGCGCACATCAGCCCGGTCTATGACGAAAATGGTGCGCTGACCGGCTATGACGGCGACGAGGCATGGAACGACTGCTGGACGGTCCAGCCGATGCTGGCACTGGAGGACAGCTGGGTGAGCTATGAGATCGGCACGGAGCACACCGCGCCAAACTACTCCTCGCTCGGAACGGGCAACCGCTTCCGCCTGCTGTTCGGCCAGTCCTATCCGCTCGAGTGCCGCACGAACCAGAGTGCAAAATATACGCACACGCTGTTCATCACCCTGCAGGGCGCGCCGAAGATCACGGAGGAGCCGTCGGAGCTGGACGGCACGCTCGGCTCTCATACGGCGACGTTTCAAATTTCCGTCGGCCAGCAGGCCCTGCGCGATGCGCTGGCGCAGTATCTGGACATCGCCTCGTCCGACAGCTCCGTTCTGGAGATCACCGGCATCACCGTCACGCCGGACGCGCAGTATTCCGACCTTGCGACCGTGACGGTGCACTACACCGTGCACGCCGAGGGAGAGGTCGAGCTGTCATTCGGCTTCGGCGGGACGTCCATCGCCGAAAACCGGCAGGTCACGACAAAGCAGCCCGAGGAAAAGCCGACGGAACCGACGAAGCCGGCGGAGACAACGCCGTCCACGGAGCCGTCCGAGGGACCGGGCGGCGGGCCCTCCGCCCCGACCGGCGGAGCCGAACCGCGGGAGACGACGCCGTCCGCGTCCATGCCATCCGAGGCAGCACCGTCCGAACCGGTCGAGCCGACGGCGGCCGTGGACCCGGAGACCATCCGCATGTACGCCCTGCCCGATGCACTGGCCGCGCAGCTGCAGAGCGGCGGGCAGGCGGAAGCGCCGGGCGCAGCCGATCCGGTGCCTGTCACCGTTGTTACGGTGCAGCCGGAGGATGACCGGAAGCTCCTGCTGCTGACGGGCGCGGGAGCACTTGCACTTGCCGTGCTCGGCGCGCTGTGCGCGCTGCGCTACTATACCAGAGGGAGGAGATCATCATGACTTCTGTATTCCACAAAATTCTGCGCGCCGTCGCCGGTGCGATGGAAATTCCGGACGTTGTGTTTCTTGTGCTGGCGCTCGGCTTTGCCGTGTTTTCCGTTGGCTGGCTGATCTGCGAGTATTTTACGGAGCACCGCCACATGCGGGAGGACCTGCCGCGCCTGCTCGACGCGCTGCGGGAGCAGGGGGCCGACACGGCCGCGCTTATCCGGAAAAGTCAACTCAACCGGCGGCAAAAGGCCGCCCTGCTCGAGCTGACGGAGCATCCCGATTTCAGCAGCGGGCTGCGCGAAAGTCTGGCTGCGAACCTGCTCGAGCGGGAGCAGAGCCACTATGACCATATTTTGAAATGCACGGAGCTTGTCAGCAAGCTGGCTCCGATGCTCGGTCTGCTCGGCACACTCATCCCGCTCGGCCCCGGCATCATCGCGCTGGGGCAGGGCGACACGCAGACGCTGTCCACGTCCCTGCTGACGGCGTTCGACACGACGATCGCGGGCCTGTGCGCTGCGGCTGTGTGCCTCGTTGTGACCACGCTGCGCAAGCGCTGGTACGGCGGCTACATGGCCGACCTCGAGACGCTGATGGACTGCGTGTGCGAAGAGGAAACGGCATGAAGAGAAGAAGACGCCGCGGGGAACGCTTCTCGGACGAGAGCGTCGACCCGATGAACTACGTTTCGAACCTGTCCGATGCGATGCTCGTCCTCGCAGTCGGCATGATGCTGGCCCTCATCGTTCACTGGAACGTGGACATTTCCACCGGCGGCAGAAGCTCCGAGAACGTCGGCGAAACCGTCGCGGCCGAGGGGCAGGGCGGCCAGAGCGCCATTGACCGCGATGACGCCCTGTCCTTCACGCCGGAGGAGCTGGAGCAAATGGACTCTACCGAGGGCGAGACCGACGAGGGCATGGAAAAGCTCGGCGAGGTCTACTACGACGCCGAGACAGGAAAATACTACATTATAGAAAACGGAAAGTAAGCCCATGAAACTGCAGAACCACGCCTATCCCCGCCGCTTTGCCGTGCTGGGGGCCGTCTTTGCGGCGGCACTGTTCGGCTCCGTGCTGCTCGGGCGCTTTTCCGTCACGCCGAAGGAGCTGTTCCGCCTGCTGCTCTCCCGCTTGACCGAGACGGAGCCGGGCTGGCGGGACGGTGCGGAAAACGTCGTGTTCCAGATCCGCCTCCCGCGCGTTGCGGCGGCGGCCCTCATCGGCGCGGCGCTGGCAGTCGCGGGCGTGTCCTATCAGGGCATGTTCCGGAACCCCATGGTCTCGCCGGACATTCTCGGCGCGTCGACCGGCGCGGGCTTCGGCGCGGCGCTGGCCATCTTGCTCGGCGCGGGCTATTTCGGCATTTCGATGTCGGCCTTCGTGTTCGGCCTTCTGGCAGTTGCGGCGGCCTATGCCGTCAGCTGCATGAGCCGCACGAACCAGACCATTGCCCTCATTCTGGCCGGCATGATGGTCTCGTCGCTCTTTTCGGCGGGCACGTCCTATCTCAAGCTCGTCGCCGATACGCAGCAGCAGCTCCCGGCCATTACCTATTGGCTGATGGGAAGCCTATCCTCCATCAAGCCGCGGGATGTGCTGTTCCTTGTGATCCCGGTCACGCTTGGGCTCGTGCCGCTGCTGATCCTGAGCTGGCGCATGAACCTGCTGACGCTCGGCGAGGAGGAGGCGCGCTCTATGGGCGTGAATACCCGCCTGCTGCGATTCACCGTCATCCTCTGCGCGACGCTGCTGACGGCAGCATCCGTTGCGGTCTCCGGCATGATCGGCTGGGTCGGCCTTGTCATCCCGCATTTCTGCCGGATGCTGTTCGGCTATGACTACCGGCGGCTGATCCCGGCAGCGGCCCTGTTCGGTGCCTCGTTCCTGATCATCGTGGACGATATCGCGCGGCTCGCCACGGCCGGGGAAATTCCGCTCGGCATTCTGACGGCCTTCGTCGGTGCGCCGATCTTCCTCTATCTGATCCTGACGGGAGGTGCGCGGCGTGGAAATTGAGGTCCAGAACCTGACGTTTTCCTACGGAAAGCAGCCCGCTTTGCGGGAAGTGAGCTTTTCCGTGCAGAAGGGCACGCTCACGGCGGTGCTCGGTGCAAACGGCGCTGGGAAAAGCACGCTGTTTCGCTGCCTGCTGGGCTTTCTGACACCGCAGGCGGGGGAGATCCGACTCTCCGGCAGACCCCTTTCCGCCTATTCCCGGCGGGAGGCCGCGGGGAAGCTTGCCTATATCCCGCAGTCGTCGGAGCCGATCTTCAACTATACTGTGATCGACACTGTGCTCATGGGCACGACCGGCACGATGAATGTCCTGCAGCGCCCCGGCCGGCGGCAGCAGGAGGCAGCCATGCAGGCCCTGCAGCGGCTTGGCATCGAGGCGCTTGCGCAGCGGGGCATCGGCACCATTTCCGGCGGCGAGCGGCAGCTGGCGCTCATTGCCCGTGCACTCGTACAGAATGCGGAAATTCTCATCATGGACGAGCCGACGGCCAATCTGGACTTTGGCAATCAGCAGCGCGTGCTGGCGCAGATCCGGGCGCTGACCGCGCGCGGCTACACCGTCCTGCTCTCCACGCACAATCCGGAGCATGCCCTGCACTATGCCCACCGGGTCCTTGCGTTGCAGGGCGGTCATATTGCGGCGGACGGCCCGACGGAAACGGCACTGACGCCGCAGCTTCTTCAGACGCTTTACGGAATTCAAGCCATCCTTGCGGAGGTGCCGACGGATCGCGGCACGGTCCGCAGCCTGATTGTAACGGAGGACATGGAATGAAACGACTTCTCTGCTGGATCCTTTCCCTTTGCCTGCTGCTGTGCCTCGTGCCCTGCGCAGCTGCCGCGGAGCGGGTGACCGGAACGCTGGAGCGCCGCGCGGGCTATGACCTTGCGTCGGTGCGCTGTGAGTTGGCCGACGGGAGCTACTTCTTTGCTTCGGTCGAGGAGACGGCGGCCGGCTATGCCTATGCCTTTGACTGTCCCGCCGGGACCTACACCGTAAAGCCGGAATATTTTTCTACCACGGTCTGGGACGGCGCGGTCGATATCTCATGGTATGACGCATCGCAGACGGTGTTTTCCATCGACACGCCTGCAAAGCTCGCGGGCCTTGCGGCCCTCGTCAACGGGCAGGTCGACGCGGGCACGCCGGACTACCGCATCAAGGGCGACCGCAGCGAGCTCGTCTCCACGCGGGTCGACGACTATCTGCTCGTCGGCGCGGGCGGCGGCAGCCAGTACGGCACGGCCTATGTCGGCGATGCCGCACATGATTTCTCGGACAAGACTGTCTATCTGACGGCCGACCTCGACATGGGCGGCTCGAGCAACTGGACGCCGATCGGCGGCCTGTATCCGATGGACCGTGACAACACGGAGCGTGTGATCGTGGCATATTTCAACGGCACGCTCGACGGGCAGGGCCACCGCATCACGAACCTGTTCTGCGACCGCTATGCCGAAAAGGGCTATGCCTATTCACAGGGCGTTGGCCTCATCGGCCACATGGGCGACCTCTATGACGACGAGGCCGCGCCGGAAACGGCCCCGGCCGTGCGGAACCTCTCCGTCAGCGGCAGCATCTACGGCCGCCGCATGGTCGGCGGCATCGTCGGCCGCACCGGCAGCATCCCCACGGGCATCTATCTGGAGAACTGCGCGAATCACGCCTCCGTCAAAAATACGGACTCCAAGGGTGTCGGCGGCATCGTCGGCGCGGGCTGGAGCAAGGGCGCAATCGTCAACTGCTACAACACCGGCTCGGTCACGACGGGCTATGCCTGCCCGGCGGGCGGCATCTGCGGCAGCAACGGCGGGCTGGACATTTATAACTGTTATAACGCCGGCGTGATCGATTCGAACGGCAGCCAGCGCGGCCGCGCCATCGGCGGCCATAACAACGGCAGCTACACCGTCTCGGACTGCTATTATCTCGAGGGCTGCGACGACGACCCGGCCTCAAACGGCTGGTATACCGGAACGGCGCTCTCGTGCGTCGTCTCCGTCACAGCTATGCCGAAGGCGGACATGCGCTCGCAGAAGCTCGTTGACGCGCTGAACTGCAACGGCGCGGCCTATACCGCCGTGCAGGGGAGCTATCCCGTTCTGGCGTGGGAGGCTGAGCGCAGCCCGGCGACCCACACCGTCCGCATCACGCAGCCGGAGGGCGGTACGGTCGCCTCGGACGGCGGCGAGAGCGTGGCCTTCGGCACGGTGCTCCATCTTTCCAATACGCCGGACGTCGGCTGGGCCTTCCGAACCTATACGCTGGACGGCAGGACCCTGACCGGCCCCTATGCGACCGTGACGGCGGACGCGGCCGTCAGCGGCGTGTTCTCCCGCATGACGGCGGGGGCGCTGTACATCGAAAACGCCCCGGCCTTCCCCATCACGGTAAAGAAGGACGGCACGGTGATGGAAAACGGGACCGCGCGGCGCGTGACGGACTATCCCGTGGCGGACGGCGACCCGCTCTATGAGGGCGACATGCTGACGGCTACGGCCACGCTGGCGGAAGGCGCAGAGCCGGAGGATCTGAGCTATGTCTACAACGGGAAATTCCGTTACTATTTCACCTTCCAGGATGCGGCCCAGACGGAGAAAAGCACGGACACCGGGAAATTCACCGTCACGAGCCGGATCACGAGCGCCTCACTGCGCCTGCGCGCCACGGCCTACACGACGCACAAGGTCTGGACGCAGCTGGCCGAGACGGACTGGTATACGCCGTCTGCCGACCGCTTCACCCTGACGTCCGCGCGGCAGCTGGCGGGCCTGGCCCAGCTGGTCAAGCAGGGCAATTCCTTCGCGGGCAAGACCGTCCTGCTCGGCGCGGATATCTCGCTGGCAAATGACGACAAGACCTTCAACCGCAGCGTCCGCTGGTTCGACGGTATCGGCAGCACGCAGGCCCCGTTTGCGGGTACATTTGATGGCAACGGCTACCGCATCACGGAGATGACGGCGGAGACGACCGGCAGCGGCGCTGCCCTGTTCCTTGCGGCGGACGGCGCGGTGCTCAAAAACATCCGCGTCTCCGGCACGGCGAAGGCCAACGGCAGCGCGGCCGGGATCGCGGCGCAGGCGAAGAACACGCAGTTCCTTGGCTGCGTGAATGAAGCGGCCGTGACTTCGACCGGCGAAAAGGCGGGCGGCATTGCCGCACTCCTCGACGGGGCAAGCAGCCTGACGGGCTGCACCAACCTCGGGGCCGTCACGGGCACGGACGGCGTCGGCGGCCTCGCCGGTGTGGTCAACGACAAGGAAAGCACACTGACCGGCTGCGTGAACCGCGGCACCGTGACCGGAAACGGTGCGGCCACGGGCATCGGCGGCGTAGCCGGGCGCATCGGAGGCAGCCTGCTCCGCTGCGCGAATTACGGAGCCGTCACCGGCAGCGGCTGGTATCTGGGCGGCGTGGCCGGTGCGTGTATGACGGAGGGCGCGTCGGCACTCACCGACTGCTACAGCGCCGGCGAGGTGCGCAATGCCCATACCTATGCCTCCTCCGGCACGGGCGGCCTGATTGGCTACGGAAACGATTACCGCGCAGAAAATTGCTTCGGCTACGGCGCGGTCAGCGCGGCGGCCGGAACGGCGGGCGGCCTGATCGGCCGGGACAGCAGCCGTTCGACAAACGTGCGCGAAAATCTCTATTACCGCGCGGATTCCTGCGGTACCGCCGTCGGCGGCAAGGCGGAGGCATCCGGCACGGCGGCGCGCACGGCGGCAGAATTCGCTGCGCTGTCCTTCCTGCGGCAGCTGGACAAAAACGGCTGCTTCATGCTGGAAAACGGAGCCTATCCGGAGCTTTCCGCCTCTGCGCGCTGCGCCCATCTGGAGACGGAGCTGCGCGACGCCCGCGCGGCCACCTGCACGGAGGCGGGTTACACCGGCGACACGGTCTGTAAGGCCTGCGGCACGGAGATCACGCACGGCGAGGTCATCCCGGCTGCGGGACATCAGTACCGCAACGGCGCGTGCACGGTGTGCGGCGCGAGGGACCCGCGCTGGTCCGGACCGGAGCTGCCGTGGAACGACCCGTTCCGCGACGTCCGTGCGAGCGACTGGTTCTATTCCGGTGTGAAATTCGCTTATCAGCACGGCCTGTTCCAGGGCACGGCGGCCGATATGTTCAGCCCGGATGCGCCGATGACGCGCGCCATGCTCGTTACGGTGCTCTGGCGCATGGACGGTAAGCCCGGCGCGGCGGGCGGCAGTAGTTTTACGGATGTGCCGCGCGGCCAGTGGTATACGGAGGCCGTCGCGTGGGCGGCCGAAAACGGCGTCGTCAACGGCGTCGGCGGCGGGAAATTCGAGCCGGACGGCAATGTCACGCGTGAGCAGATCGCCACGATCCTGTATCGCTATGCATGCCTGCGCGGCGTTCCGACCGGCGGGCGCGCGGACCTCGGCAGCTTCCCGGACGGCGGAGCCGTCAGCGGCTGGGCCTATGACGCCCTGTCCTGGGCCAACGCGGCGGGACTGATCGCCGGAACGCGCGAGGGCGGGGTGGACTACCTTGCGCCGCAGCAGAACGCCACGCGCGCGCAGGTCGCCGTCATCCTGATGCGCTACCTCGGCGCGGCATAAGCAGAAAAACGCCGGGCGGCGGACCGAAAAAGTCCGCCGCCCGGCTGATTTGTGGGGATAGAAAAAATCCCGATTCCTATCACGCGCTTTATTGTAAGTTTCCCTTTGCCGTTTTGCAGGAAGCGATCAGCAATCTGCGAATATTACCACATAGTTTCTCGGTATATCGATAGGTAGTAAGATCAATTCTTTTGGTTTCGTACATTAGCTTCAGCCAATAACTTGTTTCGTTGGACTCTTTCAATGCAATTTCCAACTTTGCAACAAAATCTTTCTTGCTCTGCGCATACTGCGCTTCGTGTATATTCGCGCCTACAGAAGTACCTGCTCTTGCAAGCTGATTGATCATATATGAGCTTTTAGGTGCCGTTACGCTATCAACAAGATGAACAATTGCCACCGCAAATTCAAAAGATAAGTCGAGCAATTTGTTTCCAGACATAAAAGCACCTTTTTCTAACATATTATATCATAAGACGCTGCGATTCCCAGTGATATATCGCTATCGCGATACGATATACGGCAAGCCGTATGATATGCTTGCTGTGCAAGCATGATATAATATCCGTTCCCTCATATGCCGCAGGCATATATCATCGCACGAAAGTGCGATATCATATCGAAGATATATCACCCGTTCGGACAGGAACGGATATCATGGAAAAACCCTCTTTTGTCAAGTTGACAAAAGAGGGCTTTTCATGGTGGACGATATAGGACTCGAACCTATGACCTTCCGCACGTCAAGCGGATGCTCTAGCCAGCTGAGCTAATCGTCCGTCAGCAAGGCATAGTATACCAGAAGGCTGCCCTTTTGTCAAGCACTTTTTTCTTTTTTTCGAAAAAAGGACGCGGACCGCAAGGATACGACATGGGCCTTGCGTATCGGCGGGAATTATGCTAGAATATATAGAATCAAGTGCCCTGGGCACAACTCTGTTTTCTGAGAAAGAGGCGTGATCTTATGACAGAACAGACTACGGAAAGAACTGCGCCGCGCAAGCGTATGCTTTCCGGCATCAAGCCATCGGGCGACCTGACGCTCGGCTCTTACCTCGGCGCGATCCGGAACTGGCGCGACCGTGCAGAGGAATTCGATTGCTATTACTTTATGGCGGACCTTCACGCCATTACCGTCCGGCAGAACCCGGCAGACCTGCGCCGCCGCACGATGGAGCAGCTGGCGCAGTATATCGCCTGCGGTCTGGACCCGGAGAAGAACGTGCTGTTCATCCAGAGCCATGTGCATCAGCACGCGGAGCTCGGCTGGGTGCTCAACTGCTATTCCATGTTCGGCGAGCTGAGCCGCATGACGCAGTTCAAGGATAAAAGCGCGAAAAATGCCGACAATATCAACGGCGGCCTGTTTACCTATCCCGCGCTGATGGCGGCGGATATCCTGCTGTATCAGGCGGATCTTGTTCCGGTGGGCGAGGACCAGAAGCAGCACGTCGAGCTGACGCGCAACATCGCCAAGCGCTTCAACGGCATCTACGGCGACGTGTTCAAGCTGCCGGAGCCGTATATCCCCAAGGTCGGCGCGCGCATCATGAGCCTTGCCAACCCCGAGGCCAAAATGTCGAAGTCCGAGAACGACGATCCCGGCCGCGTCTGCCTGATGGATAAGCCGGAGGATATCATGCGCCTGTTCAAGCGCGCCATCACGGACTGCGACTCCGAGGTGCGCTATGACCCTGAGCACAAGAAGGGCGTTTCGAACCTGATGACCATCTACTCCGCTGCGACCGGGCGGACGTTCGCCGAGATCGAGGCGGAATTTGCAGGGCGCGGCTACGGCGACTTCAAGAAGACGGTCGGCGAGGCCGTCGTGGAGCTGCTGCGGCCCATCCGCGAGGAGAGCCAGCGCCTGCTGGCCGACAAGGCCTATCTGCAGAGCGTCTGCGAGAGCGGCGCGCAGAAGGCGGCCTATGTTGCGGAAAAAACGCTGCGCAAGGTTTATAAGAAGGTCGGCTTCGTGGCGCGCTGACCGGGGAGCAGAACATGATTATGGATCCGAATTTCATTGTCAAGGTCCTGCTGTCGCTCATCGTGGCGGCGGCGCTGGCCTTTGCGGTCACGCCGCTCGTCAAGCGGCTGGCGCAGCGCGTCGGCGCGATGGATGTGCCGAAGGACGAGCGCCGCATGCACAAGATCCCCATCCCGCGCATGGGCGGCCTCGCCATCTTCTTCGCGTTCCTTATCGCGGTGCTGTGCTTTGCCGGGATCGACCGTGAGCTGCGCGGCATCTTGCTCGGTGCGACGATCATCGTCGTGCTCGGCATTCTTGACGATATCCTGACGCTCAATGCCCTGCCGAAATTTGCCGTGCAGATTGTTGCGGCCGTTATCGCCGTTCTGCACGGCTGCCGGATCGAGCATTTTATGGGTTTCCGTCTGGCAACGTGGCTTTCCTATCCCGTCAGCGTGATCTGGATCGTGGCCATCACGAACGCCGTGAACTTCATCGATGGTCTCGACGGCCTTGCTGCCGGCGTGTCTGCGATCTCGGCCGGCTCCATGCTCGTCGTGGCGCTGCTCGTGCCGGATTACAACTCCGCCATCCTGCTAGCGGCCATCGTCGGCGCGTGCGCGGGCTTCATCCCGTATAATTTCAACCCGGCAAAGATCTTCATGGGCGACACCGGCTCGACATTCCTCGGCTTTATGCTCTCGTCCATCTCCATCTACGGCCTGTTCAAGATGTATGCGATCATTTCGTTTGCCGTGCCATTCCTTGTACTGGGCCTGCCGATCTTCGATATCTGCTTCGCGGTCATCCGCCGCGTCTCCAAGGGTCAGAGCCCGATGCATGCCGACCGCGGCCATGTGCACCATCGCCTGATCGACATGGGCTTCAGCCAGAAGCAGGCCGTCGCCATCGCCTATATGCTCTCGGCCATTCTCGGCATGGCGGCCGTCGTGCTGACGAATGACGGCGAGATGAAGGCCCTGATCTTCATCGGCGCCGTGATCGTGGTGGGCGCGATCGGTGTGCTGGTCATTTTCCACCGTCACCCGGATAAGACGGAAGAAAATGCGAAAAAGCCGGAGGAGGAACCGCATGAAGAGAATTAAGGTGATGTCCGTCTTCGGCACGCGGCCGGAGGCGATCAAAATGGCCCCGCTGGTGCAGACGCTGGCGCAGCGGCCGGAATTTGAGAGTATCTGCTGCCTTACGGGCCAGCACCGCGAGATGCTGGACTCCGTCATGCAGATCTTCCGCCTGACGGCGCAGTATGACCTGAACATCATGCAGAAGCAGCAGACGCTGTCGTCCATCACAACGCGCGCCCTGCTCGGCATGGAGCAGGCCCTGCAGGAGGCACAGCCGGACCTCGTTCTGGTGCACGGCGACACGTCCACGACGTTTGCCGGGGCGCTGGCGGCCTTTTATCAAAAGGTCCCGGTCGGCCATGTCGAGGCGGGCCTGCGGACCTATGACAGGTATTCCCCCTTCCCGGAGGAGATGAACCGCACGCTCGTCAGCGATATTGCGGCGATGCACTTCGCGCCGACGTCGGCCAATGTCGAAAATCTGCGCCGTGAGTCCGTACAGGGTGAGATCTTCCGCACGGGCAACACCGTCATCGACGCCATGCGCACGACGGTGCGCCCGGATTACCGCTTTGCCACGGCGGAGCTCAACGAGCTGGATTTCGAGAACCGCCGCGTTATCGTTCTGACATGCCACCGCCGCGAGAACTATGGCCAGCCCATGCATGACATCCTGCGGGCCGTGCGAGACGTTGCGGAGCGGTATGAGGACGTCGAGATCGTCTATCCCGTCCACCTCAGCCCGGCCGTGCGCGCCTGCGCGCAGGAGGAGCTGGGCGGTGTACCGCATGTGCACCTCATCGACCCGGTCGACGTGGAGGAGATGCATAATCTCATGGCGCGCTGCTGCTTCGTTATGACGGACTCCGGCGGCCTGCAGGAGGAAGCGCCTGCCCTCGGCAAACCGGTGCTGGTGCTCCGCCGTGAGACGGAGCGGCCCGAGGCCGTTGCAGCCGGAACGGTCCGCCTGGCGGGCGTTGCATACGACGATGTGCTCCGCGAGGCCTGCACGCTGCTCGACGATCCTGCTGCCTACCATCGCATGGCGCATGCCGTGAACCCCTATGGAGACGGCCACGCCTGCGAGCGCATTGCCGACGCGATCGCCTGGCACTTCGGTCTGCGGGCTGAGCGCCCTGCCGATTTTGCCCCTGCGGGCTGATACAATTATAATGTATACCGGGCAGCCGCTGCTGCCTGAAGAACGAAAAAACGCGCCGCATCCCGGCTCTGGGATGCGGCGCAGGTTGTTTATGGGGGGCTCAGCGCTCTTCGCGGAAGTACGGGACGCCGAGTGCAGCGGGCGGCTGCTTTTCGCGGTTGTTGCGCAGACTGCTGAAGATGAGCACGAGCACTGTGACGATGTACGGCAGGATCTTGTAGATCTGCGAGGGAATGAACGGAATGCTCAGGCGCAGGTACAGGTTCTGCAGGCAGCCGAACAGAATGCTGCCCCAGATGGCTGCGGACGGCTTCCACAGGCAGAAGATGACGAGCGCGACAGCCAGCCAGCCGACGCCGGACAGGCCCTCGTGGTTCCACACGCAGCCTGCGATGCCGGTGATGTAGGCAACGCCGCCGATGGCGGAGATGCCGCCGCCCAGCACGGTGGCCAGATATTTGTAGCGGGTGACGTTGATACCGGCAGCGTCCGCCGTTGCGGGGGATTCGCCGACGGCGCGCAGGTACAGGCCCTTGCGGGTCTTGTTCAGGAACCACGCGAGGAAGACGGCGAGCGCAAGGGCAAAATACGTCAGGATATTGTGCTGGAACAGCAGCGGGCCGAGCACGGGAATGTTGCGCAGGAAGGCGGGGAAGGGGGAGTTTACAAAGATCGCCTTGAGATTGTTGCTCAGGGAGACGTAGGAGCCCTCCTGCACGCGCATGTATTCGCCGAGGAACTGACCTGCGCCGGTGCCGAAGATCGTCAGGGCAAGGCCGGTGACGTTCTGGTTGGCACGCAGGGTGATGGTGATGAAGCTGAACAGCAGCGAGGCCAGCGCGCCCGCCAGGAAGGCGAAGAACACGGCCAGCAGCAGCGCCACGAACGGCGAGGCATTCGCGCCTGCGAGCTTTTCATAGTAGAACGCGCCGCCGAGGCCGGCCGCGCCGCCCATGAACAGGATGCCCTCGACGCCGAGGTTCATATTGCCGGATTTTTCGGTCAGGATCTCACCGAGCGTGCCGTAGAGCAGCGGCGTGCCGTTGACGACCGAGAAAACGAACAGCGTGGAAAGAAATGTCAGAACAGCGCCCATACCTCAGTCCTCCTTTTCCCGACGGATGGAAATCTTGTAGTTGATGAAGAACTCGCAGCCCAGCATGCACAGCAGAATGAAGCCGGTCAGGATGTCCGCGATGGTCGAGGGCACCTGCATGCGAGTGTTGAGCGTCTGGGAGCCCTTCGTCAGCACGGCAAGCATCGAGGCGATGATGATCATCGCGAACGGATTGAGCTGAGCCAGCCATGCCACGGAGATGGCGGTGAAGCCGACGCCGCCTGCCACGCCGTCATAAAGCGTGTGGTTTGCACCGGAGACAATGATGAAGCCGACAAGGCCGGAGATGGAGCCGGACAGGAACATCGTGCGCATCATGATGCGGCCGACGTTCATACCGGCATAGCGCGCGGTGTTGCTGGAGTCGCCGATGACGGCGATCTCGTAGCCGTGCTTTGTGTAGCGCATGTAGATGAACATCAGGACCGTCAGCACGAGTACAATGATCCAGCCGCAGTGCACGCCGAGCACGGACGGCAGCTTGGCGTTGCCCGCGAACTGCGCGATCATCTGGCTGCCGGAGGGAGGAGCCTCCCACGGGCCGCCCTGCAGCCACTTGACGACACCGATGATGATGTAGTTCATCATCAGGGTGAACAGCGTTTCGTTCGTGTTCCACTTCGCCTTGAAGAAGGCGGGGATGAGGGCCCACAGGCCGCCGCACAGGATCGCGGCTGCGGCCATGATGAGCAGCAGCGGAAGCTGCGGCATCGTCTTGCCGAACTTCAGCGCAAAGAACGTCGCGCCGATGGCGCCTGCGGTGATCTGGCCCTCTGCGCCGATGTTCCAGAAGTGCATCTTGAAGCACGGGGCGATGGCCAGCGCGCAGCCGAGCAGGGGAATGGCGATCTTGATGGTCTGGCGGACGAACGTCTTCGACCCGAGCGAGCCGTCGATGATCGTGCCATAGGCCTTCAGCGGGGAATAGCCGAGGGCGAGCAGCAGCAGGCCGCCGACGATCAGGGCGAACACGATGGACGCGACGCGGATGGACCACGCCGCAGCGGGATGCATCCCGTCGATCCGGCGGGAGAGCTGGAGCTTGCGTGCGGATTTCTCATTCATGTTGATTCCCTCCCGTCAGACCTTGGTCATAAGAAGACCGATCTCTTCCTTCGTTGCGGTGCGGGCGTCCACGATGCCGCTGATCTTACCGCCGCACAGGACCAGAATGCGGTCGCACAGCTCCAGCAGCACGTCGAGGTCCTCACCGACGAACACGACGGCCGAGCCCTTCATCTTCTGCTGCGTCAGAAGATTATAAATGGTGTAGGACGTATTGATATCCAGACCGCGCACGGCGTAGGCCGTCAGCAGGACGGAGGGGGACATCGCAATCTCGCGGCCAACGAGCACCTTCTGCACGTTGCCGCCGGAGAGGCGGCGCACCGGTGTCGAGATGCTCGGTGTGACGACTTCCAGCTCCTCCATGACCTCCATGGCGAGCTTGTTCGGGTCGCGGCGGTTGACAAAGGCGCCCTTGCCCTTGCGCCAGCTGCGCAGCATCATGTTGCTGCCCATGCCCATGCTGCCGACCAGACCCATGCCGAGGCGGTCCTCCGGCACGAAGGCCATGGCCACGCCTGCCTTGCGGATCTGATTCGGGGTCTTGCCGATGAGCTGCTGGGCGGGCTTGCCCTCCGGTAGGAACGTGACCGTGCCGTGCTCCACGGGGTACAGGCCCGTGATGCACTCGAGCAGCTCACGCTGGCCGCTGCCTGCAATGCCTGCGATGCCGAGGATCTCGCCGCTCATGGCGGTGAACGTGACGTCGTCGAGGCGCTTGACGCCGAGATTGTCGACGCAGGTCAGGCCCTCGATCTTCAGCCGCGGCTTCGGGTCGACGGGGTCCGGGCGGTCGATGTTCAGGCTGACGGCGCGGCCGACCATCATGTCGGTCAGGGACTGGGCCGTGGCCTCGCTCGTCTTGACGGTGCCGATGTACTTGCCCTTGCGCAGCACGGCAACCTCGTCCGAAACGGACAGCACCTCGTGCAGCTTGTGGGTGATGAGGACGATGGCCTTGCCGTCGGCGCGCATGTTGCGCACGACCTGGAACAGGCGGTCCGTCTCCTGCGGGGTCAGAACGGCGGTCGGCTCGTCGAGGATCAGGATCTCCGCTCCGCGGAACAGGACCTTGACGATCTCGACGGTCTGCTTCTGCGAAACGGAAAGATCGTAGATCTTGGCCATCGGATCGAGGTCAAAGCCATACTTTTCGCAGATGGCGGCAATCTTCTGTGCCGCGGCGCGAATGTTGAGCTTGCCCTTTTCCTTCAGACCGAGAATGATATTCTCCGTGACCGTCAGGACATCGACCAGCTTGAAATGCTGATGGATCATGCCGATGCCGTTGGCAAAGGCGTCCTTGGGGGAGCGGATCTGAATCTCCGCGCCGTTTTTCAGAATGTGCCCCTGCTCCGGCATGTAGATACCGGACAGCACGTTCATCAGCGTGGTCTTGCCGCTCCCGTTTTCTCCGAGGAGGCATAGGACCTTGCCGCCCTCGATAGTCAGGTTCACACTGTCGTTGGCAATGACCTTGCCAAAACGCTTTGTGACGTTGACCAGTTCAATTTTGCAGTTCGACTCCAAAGCGGTCATCCTTTCTTGCATGGATTTGCTGGGGAATTTGCATAACTTTCAAAGTTAGTTTAGCACAGGCTACGTCAAAAGTAAACAAAATTTTTGCTTTCCTAACAATTTTTTTGAAATATGGTCTCCGAAACGACAGAAGCCGGGTCTCCCCCGGCTTCTGCGCGATGCGATATGCTGTTTCGGATCAGTTCTCGGAGGTGATGCCTTCGATGACCCAGTAGAAGTACGGAGCGGAGGTCTGGCCGCCCTCGACATCGGATTCCTTGAACCAGTCGTCGGCGGGCATTTCCTTCGTGTCGGGAGCGTCGGCGCCGTAAGCGGTGCCCTCGCCCTTCCACGGGCCCTGGAAGACATGGATGCTGCCGTCAGCCAGACCGGCCTCGACTTCCGCGATCTTGTCAGCGGTGCCTTCGGCGGCGATGGCTTCGTTCAGCTCAGTGACGACAACGGCGCCGTCCTTCATGCCGGCGGTCCAGTCCTTCGCGATGGTCTCGCCGTTCACGAGGCAGTCAAACACATACTCGAAGTAGACGGACCAGTCGATGCGGCTGGAGAGCAGGGAAGCCTCGGGAGCGATGCCGGTCATGTCGTTGTTGTAGCCGACGTGGAACACGCCGTTCTGCTGCGCGACCGTGGCCGGGGTGGTGTTATCGGAGTGCTGAGAGATGAGCACGCAGCCCTCGTCGCACAGAGCCTGCGCGGCATTGCCCTCGGCCGTAGCGTCGGACCAGGAGGAGACGTACTTGACCGTCATCGTGACCTCGGGGACGATGGAGCGGGCGCCGAGATAGAAGGCGGTGAAACCGGAGATGACCTCGGCGAACGGGAAAGCACCGACATAGCCGATCTTGGCCTGGTCAGCGGTGATCTTGCCGGAGTCGATGAGCTCCTTGATCTTCATACCGGCGACAACACCGGCGACATAACGGCCCTCATAGATGTTGGCGAAGGCGTTGTGGCAGTTGTCGAGACCGGCAAACTGAGAGTTCAGGTTCGTGCAGCCGATGAACTGCACATTGGGGTAGTCGGGAGCAGCCTTGAGCATGTACGGCTCGTGGCCATAGGAGTTGCAGATGACGACATCGCAGCCGGCCTCGGCCAGCTCGACGCAGGCGTCGGTGCAGCCGTCGTCTTCGCCGATGTTCGTGATGATGTTCCAGTCAAGGGTTACGCCCTTGGCGGCCATCTTCTCCGTGACGGAGTCCTTCGCGCGATAGAAGTTGTAGGTGTAGCCCTGATCGTTCTCGTCGCCGATGCAGATCATGCCGACCTTCAGGGTCTTGCCTTCGGTGTTGTTGCCGTTTTCTTCGGACGGCTTCGTCTCGTCGTTGCCGCCTTCCGTCGTGGCGTTGTTCGCGGTGTCCTTCGTTTCCTCATTGTTCCCGCTGTCCGTACCGCAGGCGGCGAACATGCCGATCGCGAGCACGAGAACGAGAAGCAGCGCAAGTACCTTCTTCAATCCTTTTTCCTCCTTGATATTGTTGGGTCACCCCAATGTGCATTCGCCGCGGTTCGTCCATGACGAATGTTTGAATCTATCATACAAGATTTTTTTGCAGGACACAATAGGTATTTTGCAAAATTTTGAAAAAATTTCCTGCGAAACATTCGGAGGAAATTCCACGAAACAGGTCGAAAACAGGGAAGAAAAAGAAAATCGGAAATATCTGAAAAAAGTGCTTGACAAAAGGAGGTATGCATGGTATTATATC